>NZ_JAWHNU010000075.1:0-26011 GCF_032582135.1 Pseudomonas syringae group sp. J309-1
TCGCCGATGGTAGTGGGGGGTTTCCCCATGTGAGAGTAGGTCATCGTCAAGATTAAATTCCAGAACCCCTGATCGCTCACGCGTCCAGGGGTTTTGTTTTAGTAGAAGCCATAGAATTTCGCCGGTGCGTTACTTCAGTGACGAACCAGCTACAGAATTTCTTGACGACCATAGAGCATTGGAACCACCTGATCCCATCCCGAACTCAGTAGTGAAACGATGTATCGCCGATGGTAGTGTGGGGTTTCCCCATGTGAGAGTAGGTCATCGTCAAGATTAAATTCCGAAACCCCCGATCGCTAACGCGATCGGGGGTTTTGTTTTTAAGGCCTTTTAAAATCAGACTTATCAGCTGAATAGCTTACGTGCATTATTCATGGCGTCGTCAGCAATCGCGCGGGATAGAGAGGGCGAGTGTCGCTAGCTGATGCGGGTTTTTGCTTTACGTGCTGGCAATGGCTGAGCGTTTGCCTGGTTACGTAAATATTGAGTGACGGCTTTCACGCCTCGGTTGAGGTGCAGCTGCAGGGCTTGCACGGTTTCATCTACATTTCCGTCCCTGGCAAGGTTGAGTAATTCCCAGTGGTCGTCCTGAGCCAGCTTGCCTAGGCCCATGGCTTCCAGATTGAAGCGCAGAAAGCGCTCTTCCTCGTTCAATCCTTGCTCGACCGCTGCCATCAACCGCTTGTTGGAAACCTTTGCGTAGAGTGCCATATGGAACATACGGTTAAGCCTGCCGATCTCGGCGTAGTCGGTTTCGACTTCAAGCGCCTCAATACAACGCTGGGCCAAGGCCAGGTCTTCGGCGTCGAGTAGCGGGACCGACAGGCGAATCGCTTCGGACTCAAGCAGGATTCGCAGCGCGTAAGCATCAACCGCATCTTCGCCAATCAAAGGGGCCACAACGCCTCCCTTGTGCAGCTCGACGGTTAGCAATGACTGGGCTTCGAGTTGGCGTAGTGCTTCGCGCACAGGCATTCGACTCACACCAAACAGCGTGGCGAGCTCTTGCTGACGCAGTGCGGTTCCGGCCGGTAAACGACCATCCAGAATGGCGCTTCGCAGTTTTTCCTCGATCACTGCCCTGGCTAAATGCGCAGGCGGGTGTTCATCGCCTATGATCGTGCGCAATAGGCTTTCTCTAGCGGTGTTGGGCATCGAGACTTATCTTCATGAGTGCTGTTATTGGATCCAAATGACCCTAGGTCCTGCTCTATAGGTTGTCAAACCGTCAGCATGTAAGTCAGCGATCCGTGGTGATGACTGCCGTTCTTCTGCGTGCGCTCATAAAGCATAGCGTGCCGCCAGCCATCGTCAGTCCGGCCAGGACATAAAACATCGTCGCGGGCGGTGTGTTGATCAGCAGATAGCCGCAAATTACCGGGCTCAGTGCACCGCCGAAGGCAGCCAGGTTCTGCGCGCCGTAATAACTGCCACGCAAAGCCTCGGGCGCTATTGTATCGACGAATAAATATTCGGCGGGATATATGATCATTTCCCCTAGCGTGAAAATAAACATCGCGATGCACCACGTCAGCATGCTGTTCGAGAAACTGAAACCGATCAGGCCAAACACGAACAGTCCGATACCGACACAAATCCACCCGGCGAGCTTCTCACGCTTGAGCCACCGGCCAATCTGATACTGCAGCAGGATTACGGTAACCGCGTTACAGGCCAGCACGGCAGACAGAATGTGCAGTGCATCTTTCTGCGCATGAGTCACCAGCAGAAACTGTGACAGGTATAGCGTGAACCGTCCGTGAACGATGGTGCTGAGCAGGCTGCCGCAGGTGAACAGAATCAGAGTGCGGTCGTTTTTCAGGATGCGGAGCGTGTTGATGAAGCTCTGGGGTTTAACAGTGTCGGCAGGTTTTACTGGAGCAATTCCGACCATCAGAAACACGCTGCCCAAGGCAATCGCTCCGGCAATCAGAAACGGCGCAAGCGGTAAGTATCCAGCGATGAGCACTCCCAGCATCGGCCCGGTCGCATAGCCAATGTTGGTCAACGTGTAGCGCAGTGAGAACACCTTGGCGCGCAGGCCGATGGGCAGATTCTCGCTGATGATTGCTTTCGAACCGATGAGAAATAACGCCGACGCGGCTTCGGTGATCACCAATGTCAGCGTGGTCAGGTAAACGTTATGGGCAAAGGTCAGCAAGGTGAAACCGATAGCGCTTGAAAGCATCGCCACGATCAGCAGCCTGCGTTTGTCCAGACGGTCGATGATGTACCCGCCATAGAGCCCGAGCAGCGTGGCGAGAAACACTGCAATCCCCATCAGCAGACCGACATCTTGCTGATTCAGGCCTAATCGATTACTCAGAAACAGCGTCAGCAAGGGGCTGGTGATCGCACGGCTGACAACGATGGTCAGCGAGCAGATCAGCAGGCGACGGATGACAAGGGAATACGTGGCCACGCGGTGTGTAGGTCCTGAAGGAATAATGCCCGGCAAGCTTATAGCCAAACCGGGCTGGCGTCAGTGGCGGCGACTATCATGCTCGTGGGAACGGCTTTAGCCGCTCCCACAGGAGCGTGACCATCCTGAGATTCCTTTACCCGCATGCTGGTGCGACTCGATCTAAATGACCCGCGTCCAGACTCATCGTCCGTAGCGGGCAGGTTCAGCGACACTAGCTGGTAAGGTAAGCCCTAACCTTTCATCCCCGGCAGTCCCCAGTTCTGCAAGGGGAAGTCAGCCAGCGACTTCAGGATCAGGTCCGCATGCTCATACTGCTCCAGCGGCATGTGCGAATCAGGCACCGCAACGGCGTACATCCCGGCCGCTTTGGCAGCGGTCACGCCGAAAGGCGAGTCTTCGAAGACCAGGCAATCAGCAGGTGCGATGCCCAGGCGGCGAGCGGCGACCAGGAAAATATCCGGCGCGGGTTTGGCTGCGCCCACTTCCGGATCATCCGCCGTCACCACCGTCTCGAACAATTCGAACCATGCGCGGTGCATCTGGATTTTAGCTTTGAAGTAGTGGACTGATGAGCTGGTGCCCACGGCGATGGGAATATTGTTTTCCGCCAGATGCCGCACCAAGGCTTCAGCCCCATGCATCGCGGGTGCTTTCGGGAAGCGCTCATCCAGCATCGGCGCGCGAATTTCAAGGAACTCATCAACGGAAAGCGGCAGCTCCAGCGCCTCAATCACGTAACGCGCGAAATCCTGCGCGCCGCGGCCAATCGTATGCTGCTTGACGGCCCAGTCAAATGTGCGGCCATACCGGCTGGCGATCAGATGGGTGACTTCGGTGTAGACCCCTTCGGTGTCCAGCAACAAGCCGTCCATGTCGAAAATCACGGCCTTGATCGGGCCTCGCTCACTTTGCTGTTCAGTCATCGTCTCGGATCCTGTTATTTCAAACCGGGCCCCAGCCTAACGTCTGGAGCAAGACGATTGCTACCCCATAACTGAATGAAGGCAGTTTGCAACCAAACGGCCGAATCGCTGCCCAACAGCGGTAGAAAAGGATCATTCAAACACACAAAAGAGCGACAACGCTGGGCCACTGGAAGGGCGCGATGATAATCTCTCGCCACTTTTCGCCCTTGCGTTGTGCTGCTTTGGTTGGCCTGGAATCAGGCTGCCGAAAAACCGGCAGAGGGTTCAGGGAAGAATTTTTCCAATTACCAGAAACGGATCTCTTCGAGTCAAAACATGAATAAATCAGTAGGCATCGCAGCTGGCGTTATTGTTGTCGTGGGAGCGCTGGCCACAGCTGGAGCATGGTACACGGGTACCCGAATCGAAGGTGTACTGCGTGATTCGATCGAGCAGGGCAACCAGGAACTGGTGAAATCCCTGAAAGGTTCCGGCAGCGCTATCACGCTGGAAATGCTGTCGATTGATCGGCACCTGTTCAGCAGCACGGCACACTATCGTGTACGCATTCACGACGAGAACCTCACCACTGAAGATAAAAACGCCGAGTTCCTGTTCGTCGATAACATCGAACACGGTCCGCTGCCTTTTTCTCGTTTGAAGAGCTTCAAGCTGCTGCCTGTCATGGCGCAGAGCAATTTTGAAATGGAACAAAGCCCCAGTGCTGCCAAGTGGTTTGCCATGAGCAAGGGCGTGAGTCCGGTCACCGGCCACGCCAGCATCGGCTATGACCGCTCTACCAGTGGCGCGCTGCTGTTGACGCCGCTGGAACTGAAGGATACGGACGGTACGTTCACCTTCTCGGGTCTTCGACTGGATACTGAAGCCAGCGCTGACGCCGAAAAAATCAAAGTGCTTGGCAAGATGGATAACTTTCAGCTGAACGTCACCTCGCCAGAAGGTGATGTCGCGCTGGGTGCCAAAGGATTAACCCTGGACATGGGCGGCACCAAGGGCAAATCCGGCTTCTATCTGGGCCATAACACTGTGAAAGTCGATAACCTCGTGGGGCAGATTGCGGGGCTTGCACCCGTTGCGGTCAAGGACTTGACCGGTACCAGTCTGATTCAGGAAGAGGGCGGTACTCTTGCTGGGCAGGCGAGCTACAACCTCGGCATGATCAGCTACGACGGCAAGGACGTGGGCGCTTTGCAGTCGGCGTTTAAATTCAGCAACTTTGATGTTGCCGCCTCAAAAGCGATGTACGACCTGTATCAAACAAAAATCATGCCGCAACAACAGGCTGCTTACGCTGCCGGTGAGCTGTTTGTACCGCAGCTCAGCCCAGCGGATCAGCAGTTGATGGATGCGCAAATCATCAAACTGCTAGCCGCCAAGCCACACGTCGAGCTTGAAAAGCTTGCCCTCAAAACGGCCAATGGTGAAAGTCACCTGCGTGTTGCTGTGGATTTGACCGACACAGGGACCGAACAGCCATCGCCTGAGCGTTACCGTAACGCCATTGCTCAGATGGAAGCGCGACTGGTTCTATCCAAACCAATGATCGGCGACTTGGCGGCCCTGCAAGCAAATCTCGCCGGGCAAACCGATCCAGCTGCAATTGCTGAACAGGCCAAAGCCGCTGGCGATATGGTGGGTGCCATGGCAGTCATGATGCAAATGGCCAAGGTCGATGGCGATAACATCGTCTCAAACATGCAGTACGCCAATAACATCGTTGATTTCAACGGCCAGAAGATGCCCCCGGCTCAATTTATGGCTCTTATCATGAGCAAGGTAATGGGGATGGAGATGGCACAGCCTCCTACAGAGTAAGCATTTTGTAGGCGTTGCTCGCGATAGCGTCAGGCCAGAGGGTAGTTCTCAACAGGTTGACCGTCATCGCGAGCAAGCTCACTCCTTCATGGCTCTATGTTCGCTGCGATACCGCTCGGTGTAAGGCTCACCGAGACGGTTCCTGCAGTCTCCGCTTCAGTACCGCTACTGCGTCAGTCCCACCAATGTGTCCGCCAGCTTGCGGGTACGCTGTGATGTTCCTGCAGTCATCTCGCTCGAGCCCTCCAGCTCAGCCAGTAAGTCGTTCAACGTTCCCACTTCTGAAGACTGCTGTTCGATGTGCTGCGCTAACTTGCGGATCTCGTCGGCGAGGCGATCAATGTCGGTGCCTATCTCGCTGGCATTCTGCGATGTCTTTTGAGCCAGTTGACGAACTTCGTCGGCAACTACAGCAAAGCCTCTTCCCATTTCCCCTGCTCGCGCGGCCTCGATTGCTGCGTTGAGTGCTAGCAGATTGGTTTGCCCTGCGATTTGCTGAATCATCTGCACAATGGACTGAATTTTCAGGCTCGATTTGGCCAGCTCACGGGAGCTGAGTACCACTTCGTCAGCTTGACTCGTAAGGTTTTTGACGGTGTGACTGGCTCTGTCCATGGCCTTTTCCTGAGTGGAAATGGTCTGGCCCAGTTCGTCCATTGATACGTGCAACTCGCCGGAATAGTGCCGCAGCTGGGTTGAGATTTCCTCTTGGTCGTGATGCGCCTTGACCAGCACATCACCCAGGTCGCTCAAGCCATTGAACACTGGCTGTATATGTTCATCCAGGCCATTGGCATCAATTGCACTTTTGAAGTTGCGGACCTTGAACTGGTCGATCTGCTTGACGACCACCTGACTCAAGCCCGCGAGCTTCTTGATCTGTCGACGCAGGAAAAACGCCTTGAACTCACCGTAGTAGGCAATGAAGTTATCAATGTAATCGTCGCGAAAGACCTGATTGTCCGCGACCCGAAAGAAGAACACGGCGGTCAGTGTCTGGTTGAGATTCAAGCCGAGGATTTCCCCAAAGGTTGAGAAACCCACCACGGGAGTATCGCCAAACACACCAGTCATGCGGCTCAATTCGTTGCCGTTGTTCAGGCGTCGCAGGATGCAGTCGCTTAGCAGGCCAACCAATGGCTTGCCTGACTTGCCCTGCAGGAAGCGCGCAAAATCCTTGCGCGTAGCATCCACCATGGAGGTACGCCGAACCATGACCAACTCTTCGCCTGGCGCAACGTCGCAGAACAGATGCACCCGCTCGTTTGCGTAGTCGATTTGCGCGATGGAACGAACGAACAACTCTTCCCCTACACGTATGGCGAATGAGTATTGGGCAAGCTGCGCTTCCAGTTGGCCCGGTTCGCACTTGAGGATTTCGCACAGTGCCGACACCATGCTGGTGATCTGGCCGCTGGAGGTCACCACCTGGCTGATGTAACGCTCTTCCAGAGAGGCTGTCAGTACGCTCATGCTGAATGGAGTTGGCTCAAAGTTCTGGCTTTTGAATACTCCAAAACGCACGTTTTTGGCGCTTTTGAGAAACACCACCTGGGCGTGATTCACATAACTGCGTTTGCCATCATGAATGGCTGTGGTTTTGAAGTCGCCTTTGCCGCCTGCGGAGCCCCCGACGAACAGGCACGGAAAGCGGCCTGACTCATACAACGCTTCCATGAAGAACGATTCAGAAGCCGATAACCCGTCAAAGGTGACGTATGCGAGCGTGTCGCGATGGTCGATAGGCGTATTGATCGTCGTGCGCTTGATCGAGTCCGTCAGCCGCGCAATACGTTCGCGCATGGACATGCGCTTGCCAGGCGTGCGGATGTCTTCGCTGTGCAGGGGGATGTGCACTATCTCAGCTGACTGAATAACGCTCGAGTCAAACAGGGCCAGCACTACGCGATCCCACTGATCTCCGGTTGCGCAATAGAGCGCGTCATTCTTTGAAGACAACTCGCCAGAGGTGGTGCACAAGCTGATGGCCGTGTTGGGAAAGCGCGCGCTGATGCTACGGGCAATTTGATCGATATCGATATGCGGCGAAACGAATCCCGTTAGGTAAACAGGCTCGAAACTCACGGAGGCAAGTTGCTCACTCAGGCTTCTGGCCGAAGTGATCAGGTTCAGAACACCGCCGGATCTGGCAGGTGTGCCCCGGAGTCTGGAAAAAAGGCTCATGGCAGAAAACTCAAGATTTAAAGGACGAAACTGGTCTCGGGACATCGGCGCTGTATCGATTCAGCGTAGGGTTACACTGCATTGTTTTTTTGTATCGACGCGCATGGTGACGTCATGGGGCTGACGGCCGTTTCCAGACAGACACAGACATGGCGTTTTGCCTTAACGTTCCCAAGGAAACGATAGCTTGCTTCGGGGGTTCTGCTGGTTTACCCGACGAACCTCACCTGCTGGCAGACGAGGTCCGTGGCGAGGGCTCTAGACCGGTGGTTGGCGGGGAATGTCGACCGGCGTTTCGTGCACGTCGATCTCCGGTCGTACATTGCGCGACGAAATTTCCGTGCGCAGTTGCGGCAGGCTTTGTGGATATTGCTTGGCGATGAACGCAATCAGGCGTTCGCGCATGTGGCAACGGGCATCCCAACTGCGTGACGAGTCCGCCGAACTCAGCAGCACTCGCAGTTGCATGGCTTTGGCGTTGGTGTCAGCGACTTGGAGAACGCAGACGCGACCGTCCCACAAGTGCGGGATGTCTTCACAAATACGCTGCACTTCCGCACGCAACTCTTCTACCGGCAGTGAGTAATCCACCCAGACAAACACCGAACCGATCAGGCTGGAAGTCGCACGGGTCCAGTTCTGGAACGGTTTCTCGATAAAGTATTGCAGCGGCACGACCATGCGCCGCTCGTCCCAGATTTTGATGACCACGTAAGTGCCACTGATCTCCTCCACTCGGCCCCATTCGCCCTCCACAATCACCACGTCATCGAGGCGAATGGGTTGGGAGATCGCAATTTGCAGACCCGCAATCAAGTTACCCAGCACCGGCTTGGCAGCAAAACCTGCTGCCAGCCCGGCCAGACCCGCGGATGCCAGCAAGCTGGTGCCGATTTTGGCCACGGGCGGAAAGCTCATGAGGATCAGGCCGGTACCGAACAGCAACACCAGCGCATTCAGGCAGCGGACCAGCACGCGAACCTGAGTCTGTATTCGCCGCGCATGAAGGTTGTCTTCGATATCCAGCGGATTACGGATCGCTACCGTGTCGCCCACCGCTTTGACGCATCTGAGCACCAACCAGGTAAAGCCGGCGGTGACCAACAGCCCGTTGATGTGACGCACAGTGCCAATCAGCACCAGATCGTCAGGTGCAGAGGTCCACACCGTTTGCAGGGCCAACAATGGCAGCAGCCACAAAGTCGGGCTGGCTGTGCGATAAATCAGTTGTTGTGGCAACACAAACGAGTTTGCGACACGGCGCAGCACACTGAGGGCGACCCAGCGGATCAGCAGCGCCAGTAAAACCGCAACGGAGGCGGCGATCAGGGTCTTTAGCCAAGGCAGAGGCACAGCTTCCAGCCAGCTCTGGGGCAACAGATATTCCATCGACGGTATCCCTATCAGATATGACTTTAAGCCGAGCGGACCCTCTCGGATCTGGCCCGTCGGCCTCGATGGCGATAGTTGCCTGAAAAGGTGTGAACCTCACACAGGCGCAAATGTTCCCCTGCGGTTGTATGGTTGTAGTCCAGTTTCCAGGTCGTGGCCCTCGAAATAGAGAGGTCGCAGCATGACGGCGACTTTCTGACCGGCAACAAAAAACCCGCCGAGGCGGGTTTTCTTCAAGACCATTCCAACATCCTGTCGGTAAGCCCTCCGGGCCATGGTCGATCATCCTTGATCCTGTGCGCGTCCTGCGCATCAGCTGTTGGATCCAATGTTACTCAGGAACCAGTAGGTGCAACAGGGCGAATTGCCGCCTCTTCGTGTAAGCCTTTCGCTATAGATGCTAGTCGTTCTCATTACGTAGAGGTTGGATGACTGTGATTTGAGGCGATGTCGAGCATTTGCGTAATATTTAGCAACAAACATCCTGCTGAGCCTTGAGTCGGAACGAAGCCAAGTGAACAATGCGATACCTAATCATTTCGCTGAGATTCACCGATGTCCATGCGTTCCCGTTTTCTGGCCTGGTTGATGCTGCCGTTGTTGGCGTTGTGCAGTTCCAGTCTGTTGGCAGACACCACTGATGGCGCGGCGCAAGCCCTGCATTTGCTTGATTACATTGGCGCGGATTACCCGTCGACCGTGGCTGAAAGCAAGGTGGTGGCAGAAGATGAATACCAGAAGCAGGTGGAAGCACTGGGCGTCTTGAAGGGGCTGGTTGCAGCGCTTCCTGCGCGAGCCGAACGCGCCGAACTTGAGAAAGGCGTGTCCAGCCTTTCCGAAGCGGTTGCCAAGAAGCAGGATGGTGCTCTGATCACCCGCCAGGCTCGCCAATTGGGTGCGCGGTTGGCGGTGGCGTATGAAGTGAGTCAGGCGCCGGTGATTACCCCGGATCCGACGCGAGGTGCGCCGCTCTACGCTCAGCATTGCTCGGTCTGCCATGGCGATGCTGGCGCGGGCGATGGCCCGGCTGGTATCGGTCTGGAGCCGCCGCCTTCTAATCTGCGCGACTCGGCCCGTCTGGATCGACTAAGCCTTTATGACCTTTACAACGCTGTAGGTCTGGGAATTGCCGGAACTGATATGCCAGCCTTCGCCGATCAACTGGATGAACGCCAGCGTTGGGATATTGCGACTTACATTGCGAGTTTCAGCGCGCAGCCAGTGGCGATACCCTTCAAAAACTACAACCTCGCGGACCTCGCGCGGCAAACACCTGCTGAAGTCAGCGCCGCCGAGGGCGAACAGGCGGTTGCCACTTTCCGCGCTCAACGTGCCCAGCCTCCTCAGGTTCAGCGCGGCCCTGCGCAGTTGCTCGATTACACCAGCGAGACGCTGGACAAAAGTCTGGCGGCTTATCGTGCGGGCTCTCACGAGCAGGCTTATGACTTGTCTGTCGCGGCCTATCTGGAAGGTTTCGAGCTGGTTGAAAGTTCGCTGGATAACGTCGACGCCAATGTTCGCAAAGACACCGAAAAGGCTTTGATGGCTTACCGTCAGTCTTTGCAGGACGGTTTGCCGCTGGAGCAGGCCGCGCAAAAACTGGATTTCGCCAAAGCCAAACTTAAAGAGTCTGCGGGCCTGTTGGGCAGCGATGGCTTAAGCACGTCGCTGAGCTACATTTCCGGCCTGCTGATTCTGCTGCGCGAAGGCCTTGAGGCGATTCTGGTGTTGGCGGCGATCCTTGCGTTCCTGCGTAACACTGGCCAGGAATCAGCGGTGCGCAGCGTCAATATTGGCTGGGCGCTGGCTTTGTTGGCGGGGCTCGGGACCTGGGCGCTGGCGGCTTACGTGATTGACGTCAGCGGTGCTCAACGCGAATTGCTTGAGGGTGCGACGGCGTTGTTCGCCAGCGTGATGGTCTTGTGGTTGGGAGTGTGGATGCACGACCGTCGCCATGCGGCGGCCTGGCAGGATTACATCAAGAGCAGCCTGGTGGGCGGCGGTGGACGATTCGGTTTTGCGATCCTGGCGTTCTTCTCGGTTTATCGCGAGTTGTTCGAAGTGATTCTGTTCTATGAGACCCTGTGGCTGCAGGCTGGCCCGGCCGGGCACAACGCGGTTCTGGCGGGCGGTGCCACGGCGCTGGTGTTGCTGATCGGCCTGGCGTGGATCATCCTGCGCGGCTCGGCCAAACTGCCGTTGACGCTGTTCTTCGGTATCAACGCCGCGTTGTTGTGTGCGTTGTCGGTGGTGTTCGCCGGGCATGGTGTAAAAGCCCTTCAGGAAGCCGGTATTTTCGGGACTCGTCCTGTGCCGTTCTTCGAGTTCGACTGGCTGGGGATACATGCCGATGCTTATTCGCTGAGTGCACAGCTGATAGCCTTGCTGGCGATTGCAGTGCTGTATGGCCGCAGTTGGCTGGCGGAAAAGCGCAGGGCGCAGGTAGTGTGATCTAGACTTCTGCTGCCATCGTGAAATAAACGCGGACCCTGTGGGAGCGAGGCTTGCCCGCGATAAGGCCGGACGCTATCCAAAGTGAACCGGGTCCAGCCTTACCGCGGGCAAGCCTCGCTCCCACAGAAATAGCGTCCCAATTCAAGTAATTTGAGTGGTGCTCAATGGGCGTGAGCTTGCTCCTCCAGAGATGTGTCCATTTTTGAACGAGGTGCATCATGCGCGTCTGGATCGATGCCGACGCTTGCCCCAAGGCAGCAAAAGAACAGGTCATCAAGTTCGCGCTCAAACGTCAGTTTGAGGTGGTGCTGGTTGCCGGGCAGAGTCAGATCAAGCCCACGTACACCCTGGTTAAACTGATCGTGGTGCCCAGCGGCCCTGACGCTGCGGACGATTATCTGGTTGAACATGCCGTGCCCGGCGAACTGGTGATTTGCAGCGATGTGCCGCTGGCCGATCGGCTGGTCAAGAAGGGCGTTGCTGCGCTGGATCCTCGCGGTAAAGAATTCGACACGCAAAACATGGGCGACCGGCTCGCCGTGCGTAACCTGTTCACCGACCTGCGCGACCAAGGGCAGATGGGTGGTGGTCAGCCGCCTTATGGTGACCGCGAAAAACAGGCGTTCGCCAACTCACTGGACCGGATTCTCACGCGGCTTACTCGCTAAGCATCCCGCTAAGCAGCGCAGCCTAAAACGGTGCGTTCGTGCCTCAGAATGAACCACTATGCACAGTCTGATGCTGCATCCTCAGCTTAAAGTGTGCAGAGTGAACATCGCTCGATATTGGCTCTGCCCGCTTTTTTTCACTTCGCAACGTTGTCCGGAAACGGCCTGGTTATTGCTCTTGCACCAGCCTGCCGTTGAATCCGAATCCCAACCTTGTCGATGTGGAGAAAAACGATATGAGTTCACCCAGCGAGTTTCCCTTGAGTGAAGCCCCGCGTGAAGGACGCAAGGGGCTGCTGTCGATTTCCATGGTGCTGTTCAGTTTCACCTTCTTCACCGGCACCATGTTTGCGGGCGGCAAGCTGGGCATGGCGTTCAACTTCGTCGACATGCTGTGGATCGCCGCCATCGGTAACAGCCTGTTGGCGATCTATGCCGCAGCTCTGGCCTTCATCGCCTCGCGCAGCGGTTTGAATACTGTTTTGATGGGGCGCTTTTGTTTTGGCGAAGCGGGCAGTCGGCTTTCCGATGTGCTGCTCGGTTTTGCCGAGCTGGGCTGGTACGCATGGGGCACCGCAACCGTGGCCATTGTATTGGTAAAGATGCTCGGTCTGGCCGAAGGCTTCACCTCACCACTGATGGTCCTGTTTGGGCTGGGCTTCAGCATCACCGCGATCATCGGCTACAAAGGGCTGGACGTGCTGTCGCGGATCTCCGTGCCGCTCATGTTCGTGCTGCTGATCATCTCCATGTACATCGCCACCCGAGATGTAGGCGGTTTCCAGGGATTGGCGGCGGTTATTCCTCACGAGACCATGACGCTTTCAGCGGCCATCACCATGGTCTTCGGAACGTTTGCCAGCGGTGCGACCCAAGCCACTAACTGGACGCGCCTGTCGCGCAGCGGACGCGTTGCCGTGACTGCCAGCGTCGTCGCCTTCCTGCTGGGTAACGGTTTGATGGTCGTTGCAGGCGCGTGGTGTGCGATGGTTTATCAGCAGGCTGATATCGTTGAAGTGATGATGCTTCAGGGTCTTTCGTTCGCCGCAGTGATCATGCTTTGTTTGAATCTGTGGACCATTCAGGGACCGACCATCTACAACGTTTCAGCGGCGGCCTGCCACCTGCTGCGCAGCGAGCGACGCCGAACCATGACGTTGATTGCAGCGGCGCTCGGTATCGTGCTGGCCATCGGTGGCATGTACGAAATGCTGATTCCTTTTCTGGTGTTGCTGGGTTCTATCATCCCGCCGATTGGCGGCGTGATCATGGCTGACTTCTGGTATCGCCACCACGGCAAATACCCGGTGTTGGCCAGCGTCACGCTGCCGCGCTACAACCTGCTGGGGCTGTCGGCTTATGCCATCGGCGCCGCGCTGGCGTATTTCTCGCCCTGGATCGCGCCTCTGGTAGGCATCGCCGCTTCGGCCATCTGCTACATCGTCCTGCTTGAAGTGACGGGCAAGCGCAGCATGGTCGCCGGCGTACAGGAGGAGCTTTGAGCCTGACCGTTGAGGAAATTCTCCAGCTTCCCGGGCTGGAGGAAATGGTCGTGCGTTCAGGATCAGCCAACCTGCATCGCAGCGTGCGCTGGTCATACGTTGCCGAGAACGAAGGTATTGCCGACTGGATCATGGGCGGCGAGCTGGTATTCATCACCGGCATCAATTATCTGCGCGATGAAGCCAATCTGTTGCGCGTGGTGCAGGAGGGTGATGCCAATGGTATTGCCGGGTTGGTGATTCTGACCGGCAATGCCTACATCCAGCAGATCCCCGAGTCCGTGATTGAGTTGGCGGAGCAGTGCGGTTTGCCGCTGATCGAGCAGCCGTATCTGTTGAAGATGGTCATCGTCACCCACCTGATCGGCACGGCATTGGTGCAGATGGCGCAGACCAAGCGCTCGCGTCACGACATCCTCGGGCAGTTGCTCAGCGGTGATTACCCGAGCCTGAGTATTGCCCGACAAAGGGCCGCGCATTTACGGCTGCCATTGGAGGTGCCTCGGCGTCTGGTGGCCCTGCGCCTGTCGGCGGTCAGCGTGTTGTTCGACAGCCATGCCCCGGAGGCTGCGGAACGGCTGCTGCAACAAACCCGGCAAGCGGTTCTCGACCATCTCGACGCCTGGAATCGCGTATTGCCGGACGCTTTGCCGGTCATCGTCCAGGGCGACTTGTTTATTTTGCTGTTGCCCAGGCTTGAAGCGATCCGTAGTGAGCTGGCGCGGCTTTACCGCGATCTTTCGTCAGTGCTGGGCGACATGGCGTTGTTCATGGGGCTGGCCCATCCGGTCGAAGACTGCGGGCAATATCGGCAGGCGCTGAATGAGGCTCGTCAGGCGCTGGATGTCGCCGAACACTTGCGACCCGCCAGTGGCCTTTGCGATTTCAGCGAACTGGGTGTGTTGCGTCTGCTGCAAGCGGTTACTGATCGCTCGGTCATCGATAGCTTCGTCAAACAGACCCTCGGGCCGCTGATCGAGAGCAACCGCAAGCAGCCCCACAGCCTGATCGAAACACTGGACGCCTTGCTCCAGGAAAACGGTAACGGACTCAAGGCCGCCCAGCGCCTTGGCATCCATCGCAACACCATCAACCAACGTATTCAGCGTATCGAGCAGCTCAGCGGGCAATCCCTCGACGACGCTAATTTTCGAATGAACGCTTCGGTTGCGCTGCTGGTATGGCGCATGTCCGAGGCTCAGCGACAGGATTAGTCATGAACATCATTAATGCCACGTTGCGTAAAACCCAAGGGCTGCACACCGTCACCTGGGAAAACGGCTGCATCACCGCCATCACCGCTCAGACGGAAAGCGTGCAGCCTGTATCAGATGATATTGATGCCTGCGGCCAACTGGTCATTGCGCCATTGGTGGAACCGCACATTCACCTGGATGCAACGCTGACCGCCGGTGAGCCTGAGTGGAACATGAGCGGCACCCTGTTCGAAGGCATAGAGCGCTGGGCCCAGCGCAAGGAAACCATTACCCACGAAGACACCAAGCAACGCGCTCACACCACGATCCGCATGTTGGCTGAGCACGGCATTCAGCATGTTCGGACCCACATTGATGTCACCGACCCGACACTGGGCGCGCTCAAGGCGATGCTTGAAGTGCGTGAAGAAGCCCGCCATCTGATAGATCTGCAGATCGTTGCCTTTCCTCAAGAGGGCATCGAGTCCTACGAAGGTGGGCGTGAATTGATGACGCGTGCCGTGGAAATGGGCGCGGACGTGGTGGGCGGTATCCCGCACTTCGAAAACACCCGCGAGCAGGGCGTCAGCTCGATCAGGTTCCTGATGGATCTGGCTGAGCGAACAGGTTGTCTGGTGGACGTGCATTGCGACGAAACCGATGACCCGAATTCGCGCTTTCTTGAAGTCCTTGCTGAAGAGGCGCGGGTGCGTGGCATGGGCAGCCGTGTAACGGCCAGCCACACCACCGCCATGGGGTCTTATGACAATGCTTACTGCTCAAAGCTGTTCCGGCTGCTGAAAAGGTCGGGCATCAACTTCGTCTCCTGCCCGACCGAGAGCATTCACCTGCAAGGGCGTTTCGACACCTACCCCAAGCGCCGCGGCCTGACCCGTGTCGCAGAGCTGGACCGCGCCGGGATGAACGTGTGCTTTGGTCAGGACTCGATCAAAGATCCCTGGTACCCACTGGGCAATGGCAACATCCTGCGCGTACTGGATGCGGGCTTGCACATCTGTCACATGATGGGTTTCGAAGACCTTTCACGCAGCCTGGACCTGGTCACTGACAACAGCGCCAGAACCCTTAATCTGGACGAGGGCTATGGCATCGCAGTGGGCCGGCCGGCGAATCTGGTCATTCTGGATGCTGAAAGTGATTACGAAGCGGTGCGTCGTCAGGCAAAGGCGCGAGTGTCAATCAGAGGCGGGAAAGTATTGATGACGCGGGTGCCGGAGCGGGTTGAGTTTAGTTAAACCCTATCGCGAATGCTTTTCTGTAGGAGCTGCCGAAGGCTGCGAAAGGCGGACTGTCTGCCTTACTGATTCGCAGCCCTCGGATTACATATAAATCATTGATCAGATTATATTTTATGTAGGAGCGAGGCTTGCCCGCGATAGGGCCCACGCGACCTAAAGTGAATCGCATCCAGCCTTATCGCGGGCAAGCCTCGCTCCCACATAGAAACTGTGTTTGCTGCGCGACAGGGCAGCGTCAAAGACGGGACGGCCACTCCTGCAAAGGATTGATCCAGAATCTACCCTTCGTGGGTCAACTCCAGCACCCGGTCCACCAGCTTGTTAATCCCGGCGGCTGCCTCGCCGATGGTTTTGGCGACCATATAAGCCGGCGTGCTGACCAGCTTCCGGGCTTGGTCTTCGACGATATCGGTCACTTCGCATTCCTGGTGTTCACCCTTCATGAGGGTGATGGCCTGTGCGGTCTCGGCATCGTTGCCGATGGTGCAGGTGACGCCCGGGCCATAAATTTTGGCGGCCAAAGCGGGGCTGATGCAGATCAGCCCGACCGGCTTGCCAGCCTCGGCGAATGCTTCTGCCAGTGCCAGGACTTCAGCCTGCACCTTGCAATCCGCCCCAGCAGTGGCGAAGTCGGAGAGATTCTTGGCTGCACCGAAACCACCGGGAATGATCAACGCATCAAACCGGGTAACGTCTGCTTCACGAATATCCTCGATGGCGCCGCGAGCGATCCGGGCGGATTCCACCAGCACGTTGCGGGTCTCCGGCATCTCTTCGCCCGTCAGGTGATTGATCACGTGATGCTGAGTGATGTTTGGCGCAAAACACTGGACGGCTGCGCCGCGTTGATCAAGGCGCAGCAGTGTCAGCACGCTTTCATGAATTTCCGCGCCGTCATAGACGCCACAGCCGGACAAAATCACGGCGACTTTCTTTTGCATGATCATTCTCCCTATCGAGCGCAGCGGTCTGCTCAAGACTTTTATCTGATCTTGGGACAAGCGTCTGGGGCGGGGATTCAATCCAATGCACTGCGTTCTGAAACCGCGCAGAAAACGATTTACTTGTAGGAGCTGCCGAAGGCTGCGATGGAGGTGTGTCAGGCTGAATGCTTTCGCAGCCTTCGGCAGCTCCTACAGAAAAGCATTCCAATGGGGCATGAGGAGGGGACTTACAGGCGAGCGCAATGCCGGAGCATTGCGCTCGTGGTGGAGCTAGCGGTCGCCGTGCTTCTTGCTGTCGGCAGGGACGTCAACGGTGACCTCAGCCGGAACCGGGCTAACGACGCCGGCATCAGCTTCGGCCGCTGCTGCCATGGAGGCAGCGGCGGCTTCTTCCCGGGCGATACGCGCGTTCTTGAAACGACGACGCAGCCAGAGGGCGAACCCGAGTACCAGTAATGCGCCAAGCACCCACAATTCATACTTCTTGATATTGCCCAACATGCCTTCTAGCACCGCGCCGAAATGGTACGCCGCATAACCCAGCGCCGCAGCCCAGACAGCCGCACCGATACCGTTGAGGATCAGATAGCGCAGTGGCGGATAGCCTGATAGACCAATGGCTACGGGCATGACTGTTCGCAAGCCGTAGACAAAGCGGAAGCTTAATACCCAGAGATCCGGGTGCCTGCGTATATGCGCCAGCGCCTTGTCGCCCATGAGCTGCCATCGCGGCTTGCGCGCCAGGATTTTGCGGCCGTGCCTGCGCCCCATGTAGTACCAGAGCTGGTCACCTGCATAGCTTCCGAAGAAAGCCACGACCACGACCAGTTTGATGTCCATGTATTCACGGAACGCCAGGAATCCAGCGAGAACCAGAATGGTCTCGCCTTCAAAGAAGGTGCCGATGAAGAGGGCGAAGTAGCCAAATTCGTGCAAGAAATTCTGGAGCATTGTCTGGATGCTGGCGAAATGAACGCGCAGCCTAACTCGGCCAAGGCATTCAGGAAAGTGTGGAAATGTGTCTCGACGTGAATCTTTCCTACAAGGACAATGGCAAATACCTCAACTGCGGCCCCGAGTCGCATGCTGGCCCACGACTGTCACACATTAGTCATAATAGCCGCTTATAACTGTCACGCTTGCCCGTGTACGCGGGCTCAGGAGTCTCGCCGTGAGCTTTACCCCCGCCAATCGCCTCTTTCCTCTTGCCCGCCTGCGTCGCAATCGTCGCGATGACTTTTCTCGTCGTCTGGTCCGTGAAAACGTTTTGACTGTCGATGACCTGATTCTTCCCGTATTTGTACTCGATGGTGAAAACCGTCGTGAAGAAGTGACTTCGATGCCTGGCGTCGAGCGCCTGAGCATCGATCTGCTGCTGGAAGAGGCGCAGAAATGGGTTGCACTGGGTATTCCAGCGCTGGCGCTGTTCCCTGTGACGCCGGTCGAGAAGAAAACCCTGGATGGCGCCGAAGCCTGGAATCCGGACGGTATTGCCCAGCGTGCCACCCGCGCGCTGCGTGACCGTTTCCCGGAGCTGGGCGTCATCACTGACGTGGCACTGGATCCGTTCACGACCCATGGTCAGGACGGGATTCTCGACGAAGAAGGCTACGTGCAGAACGACATCACTGTCGACGCGCTGGTCAAACAAGCGTTGTCCCACGCCGATGCAGGTGCGCAGGTTGTGGCGCCTTCCGACATGATGGACGGTCGGATTCAGGCCATTCGCGAAGCACTGGAACTGGCCGGACACGTCAATGTGCGGATCATGGCTTACTCAGCCAAGTATGCCAGCGCCTATTACGGGCCATTCCGCGATGCGGTCGGTTCAGCATTGAATCTGGGCAAGGCGAACAAGGCGTCTTACCAAATGGATCCGGCCAACAGCGATGAAGCGTTGCACGAAGTGGCGGCGGATCTGGCTGAAGGCGCGGACATGGTCATGGTCAAACCGGGCATGCCTTATCTGGACATCCTTCATCGGGTCAAGGATGAGTTCAAAGTGCCGACATTTGTTTATCAGGTCAGCGGCGAGTACGCGATGCACATGGCCGCCATCCAGAATGGCTGGCTGAGTGAAGGCGTCATTCTTGAATCGCTCACCGCTTTCAAACGCGCAGGGGCTGACGGCATCCTCACTTATTTCGCCGTCCGCGCTGCAGAATTGTTAAAAGGGCAATAGCCGTACAGGAACATTCATGAATACCGAAGGACTCACCGAAGCTGCTGTTGAAGTCAACGATCAGGAAGTTCTGACTGTGGTCGAGCCAAGCATTGAGGTTTTACCCGCAATCGTCGAGACGCCACCGGTTCCGGCCCTTGTCGTGCCGAATCTGGATGACAGCAGTCTGTACATCCATCGTGAACTCTCGCAGCTCAAGTTCAACATTCGCGTGTTGGAACAGGCACTGGATGAGTCCTATCCGTTGCTGGAGCGGCTCAAGTTTCTGCTGATTTTTTCCAGCAACCTCGATGAGTTCTTCGAAATTCGTGTCGCCGGTCTGAAAAAGCAGATCACGTTCGCCCGCGAACAAGCCGGTGCCGATGGTCTGCAGCCGCATCAGGCGCTGGCCCGCATCAGTGAACTGGTGCACGGCCACGTTGATCGCCAATATGCGATCCTCAATGACATTCTGCTGCCTGAGCTTGAAAAGCATCAGGTGCGCTTCATTCGTCGCCGTCACTGGACAGCCAAGCTTAAGGCTTGGGTTCGTCGTTATTTCCGTGACGAAATCGCGCCGATCATCACGCCCATCGGCCTGGACCCGACTCACCCGTTCCCGCTGCTGGTTAACAAGAGCCTGAACTTCATCGTCGAACTGGAAGGCATCGATGCTTTCGGTCGTGACTCCGGTCTGGCAATTATTCCGGCTCCGCGCCTGTTGCCGCGTGTGATCAAGGTGCCGGAAGACGTCGGCGGCGCCGGGGATAACTTCGTGTTCCTGTCGTCGATGATCCATGCTCACGCGGATGATCTGTTCCAGGGCATGAAGGTCAAGGGCTGTTATCAGTTCCGTCTGACCCGTAACGCCGACCTGGCGCTGGACTCTGAAGATGTGGAAGACCTTGCCCGCGCGCTGCGTGGCGAGTTGTTCTCCCGTCGTTATGGTGATGCGGTACGTCTGGAAGTGGCCGACACCTGCCCTAAACATCTGTCGGATTACTTGCTCAAGCAGTTCAACCTGTCCGAGTCCGAGTTGTATCAGGTCAACGGCCCGGTCAACCTGACGCGTCTGTTCAGCATTACCGGTCTGGACAGCCATCCGGAGCTGCAATACCAGCCGTTTACCCCTGCCATTCCGAAACTGCTGCAAAACAGCGAGAACATTTTCAGCGTCATCAGCAAGCAGGACATTCTGCTGCTGCATCCCTACGAGTCCTTCACGCCAGTGGTCGATCTGCTGCGTCAGGCCGCGAAAGACCCGCACGTTCTGGCTGTCCGCCAGACCCTGTATCGCAGCGGTGCCAACTCGGAAATCGTTGATGCACTGGTAGACGCGGCCCGCAACGGTAAAGAGGTCACTGCGGTGATCGAGTTGCGCGCGCGCTTTGATGAAGAGTCCAACCTGCAACTGGCCAGCCGTCTACAAGCTGCGGGTGCAGTCGTGATCTACGGTGTGGTGGGCTTCAAGACCCACGCCAAGATGATGCTGATCCTGCGTCGTGAGGCGGGCGAAATCGTGCGCTATGCGCACTTGGGTACCGGTAACTACCACGCTGGTAACGCCCGTCTGTATACCGACTACAGCCTGCTGACCTCCGACGACGCTTTGTGCGAAGACGTCGGCAAAATGTTCAGTCAGTTGATCGGCATGGGTAAAACCCTGCGCATGAAGAAACTGCTGCATGCGCCGTTTACGCTGAAGAAGGGCATGCTCGACATGATTGCCCGGGAAACCCAGTTCGCTGTGGACGGCAAGCCGGCGCATATCATTGCCAAGTTCAATTCGCTGACCGATCCGAAGATCATCCGCGCGCTGTACAAGGCCAGTCAGTCTGGCGTACGTATTGATCTGGTGGTGCGTGGCATGTGCTGCCTGCGGCCGGGTATCCCGGGCGTTTCTCACAACATCCATGTGCGCTCGATCATTGGCCGCTTCCTGGAGCACACGCGGGTGTTCTACTTCCTCAATGGCGGCGACGAGCAGATGTATCTGTCGAGTGCCGACTGGATGGAGCGCAACCTCGACAAGCGCGTCGAGACTTGCTTCCCGGTAGAGGGCAAGAAGTTAATTCTGCGCGTGAAGAAAGAGCTTGAGCTTTATCTGACCGACAACACCCACAGCTGGCTGCTGCAGCCAGATGGCACCTACGTGCGAAGCACGCCGACCGGCAATCAGAATGCTCGCAACGTTCAGGCGACCCTGTTGGAGCGCCTGAGCAACCCGGTCCTCAGCGTACGCTGAGGACGATACCGACCCGGGTCAGCCACTCCGCTTCCAGCGCGAAGTCGGCCTGGGTCAGTTGGTTGTTTTCCAGCCAGCCTTCCGGGAATACCACGTCAAGATTGTTGCCGCTGGCGGTGAGCACCGGCTGAGGCATCTCCTGCACGCCACGAATGTGGTGGAACAGGATCGCAAAGCGTAACAGCACGCACAGACGAATCAGTTTTTCGCCCTCTGCGCCGAACTCGGCAAACTTGTCCTTGGGAATATTACGGCGGTGGCCGCGCACCAGCAGCGCAAGCATTTGCTGGTCTTCCCGGGAGAAACCCGACAGGTCGGAGTGCTCGATCAGGTAAGCGCCATGCTTGTGGTAGTGGTAGTGAGCGATGTCGAGGCCGACTTCGTGGACCTTGGCTGCCCAACTGAGCAGTTCCCGGTAGCTGTCATCTTCCAGATCCCAGGCATGAGCGACCTGCTCAAGGGCGTGCAGGGCCTTTCGCTCCACACGAGCAGCCTGTTCAAGGTCAACGTGATAACGCTCCATCAGCGAGCTTAGCGTGCGCTCACGGACGTCTTCATGGTGATGACGGCCCATCAGGTCATACAGCACACCTTCCCGCAGCGCGCCTTCGCAGTGATCCATGCGCTGCAGTTCCAGTGCGTCGAAGATCGCTTCGAGGATCGCCAGGCCTGCCGGGAAGATCGAGCGGCGATCAGGCTTGATGCCGTCGAAGTCAATCTTCTCTACATCGCCCAGTTTGAACAGTTTGCGCTTGAGCCATGCCAGGCCGTCGGCATTCACTTCACCCGAGCCCTGACCGTTGGCCTTGAGCGCCAGCCCGATCGCACGGATGGTGCCCGACGAACCGATCGCCTCATCCCACTTCAGACGATGCAGGGCGTGTTCAATGCTCATGATCTCCAGGCGAGCGGCGGTATAGGCCTGCGCATAACGTGCCGGAGTGATCTTGCCGTCCTTGAAGTAGCGCTGGGTGAAGCTTACGCAACCCATCTGCAGGCTTTCGCGCAGCAGGGGTTCAAAGCGCTGACCGATGATGAACTCGGTACTGCCACCGCCGATGTCCGCCACCAGACGTTTGCCGGGGGTATCAGCCAGGGTATGGGACACACCGAGATAAATCAGGCGGGCTTCTTCACGGCCTGAAATCACTTCTACCGGATGGCCGAGAATTTCCTCGGCGCGAACGATGAATTCATTACGGTTACGTGCTTCGCGCAGGGCGTTGGTACCCACGATGCGGACCGCACCCAACGGCAGACCGTTGATCAGTTGGGCAAAACGCTTGAGGCAGTCGAGCCCTCGCTGCATGGATTCTTCGTTGAGGTGTCGCTCTTCGTTGATGCCAGCCGCCAGTTGAACCTTCTCTCCGAGGCGCTCCAGGATGCGGATATCCCCGGAGTTGGCTTGAGCTACCACCATGTGGAAGCTGTTCGAGCCCAGGTCAATGGCAGCGATCAGGGAAAGATTCTTGGCTTTGGATTGCGGCATGATCAGAAAATCTCGGTCGATAACCGCGCCATCGTGCCACGATCCATGGCTGCCGCCAACGCGAAGCTTTGAAGCTGGCGCTTGGCCTGCAATATCCGTGGCTTGGATCAATTAATTGGCAGGCCTGACGCGTACCTGTGGGAGCTGGGCTTGCCCGCGATAAGAGCACCGTCATATTCGGACATTGTGGGGTTCTTATCGCGAGCAAGCTCGGCTCCCACAAACGGAGTATCAAACCGGCAAACTGGTCGTGGATTTGATCTCCGACAGGGCAACCGTCGAATTCACTTCCTGAATGCCCGGCACCAGCGAAAGCTTTTCAAAGAAGAACCGCTCGTACGCCTCGATGTCCGGCGTCACGATGCGCAGCAGGAAATCCACCGACCCCATCAGCACATAGCACTCCAGCACTTCAGGAAAGCCGCGAATGGCCTCGGTAAACTCGGTGAAGTTCGAGCGACCGTGAGCATTGAGCTTCACCTCGGCAAAGATCTGCGTATTGAGACCGATCTTCTTGCGGTCCAGCAGCGATACCTGTCGACGAATGACCCCTTCATCCTTGAGCCGCTGAATCCTGCGCCAGCACGGCGATTGGGATAACCCCACCTGCTCGGCGATTTGCGCACTGGACAGGGACGCGTCCTCCTGAAGCAGCGCAAGAATCTTGCGATCGTAAGCATCCAGTTCGGTTTGCATAACTATTTCTCTCTATGGAGATATGGCGCATTAACAAGTCGGAAAGAGATTAAATCAATCAAGGATGGACCAGAAATTTCTTTTTCCGCATGCAAGAATTTCTTTCAGTCACTTAACCCTCTAAATCGCAGAGGTCAGCATGCCCAATCTCGAAGCCGTTACTTCACTGTCGCAACGTCCGGATACCTGGGCGGCTGACAATGCCCATTGCTGCGCGCGTTATAAGATTCTGGTCGAGGCTGAGGCCGATTCACTGTGCCGAGTGCTGAATCTCTTTGCGATGCAGTACCTGATCCCTCATCAGGTCAACGTGATGCAGGAGGACGACGTGTTGGGTATCGACGTTGAGATCGCTAATCTGACCTGGCACCGGGCGCAGGTGATTGCGGAAAAAATGCGCAGCCTGATCAACGTCTGCTCGGTAGAATTGGAACAACTGGCCCAGCCTTACGTCTCAAACACAACGGTTTCCCTCGCCGTCGGTTAAGCCTGGCAGAAAAAAAACGTAACTCATGTGTACGCATATGCCGAAATAACTGACACGCTGGGGGCTACGCTTGGTTCGTTTGAGCCGAATTGTCCAAAGGAATCCGCATGTCAGTTCACGCCTCATCACAGGATCGTTGGCTGGATCTGAATGATCTGCTGCGCGATCTGGTCGCTGAAGGGTTTATCGATCAGAACAGTGCCGAGATTGCACTGACCCATAGGCGCAGTGCCGCGAACCTGCAACTGCATCCGCTTGAGTTTATCGCTGCGCAACAGCTCGATGACCTCAAACGGCCGGGGCGCAAGCTGGATCTGGAAACCCTGACTGCCTGGCTCGCAGCCCAAAGCGGGCAGCCTTATTTGCGGATCGACCCGCTGAAGATCAAGGTCGCTTCAGTCACGCCCTTGATGTCTTACGCTTTTGCGCAACGCCACAAGATTCTGGCGGTGGCGGTCGATCATGACTCAGTGACCATCGCCAGCGCGCAGCCCTATGTGCATGGCTGGGAAGCTGACCTGACCCACGTGTTGAAACTGCCAATACGGCGTGTGGTGGCCAACCCGGTCGATATTCAGCGGCTGGCGGTGGAATTCTATCGGCTGGCCAAGTCCGTCAGCGGCGCTGCCGCGACGGATCAGAAAATCAGTGGCATGGGCAACTTCGAACAGTTACTCAAGCTGGGTGCCAGTGACCAGGAGCCCGATGCGAACGACGCGCACATCGTCAATATCGTCGACTGGTTGTTCCAGTACGCTTTCCAGCAGCGCGCCAGTGATATCCATATCGAGCCCCGCCGTGAGCAGGGCACGGTGCGCTTTCGCATCGACGGCGTGCTGCACAACGTTTATCAATTCCCCGCGCAAGTCACTATGGCCATCGTCAGCCGCTTGAAAAGCCTTGGTCGCATGAATGTTGCCGAGAAGCGCAAGCCGCAGGACGGACGGGTTAAAACCAGCACCCCTGATGGCGGCGAGGTTGAGCTTCGTCTTTCAACACTGCCGACGGCGTTTGGGGAAAAAATGGTCATGCGGATCTTCGATCCGGATGTACTGCTGAAAAACTTCGACCAGCTCGGGTTTTCCAGCGACGACCTGCGCCGCTGGGAGGGCATGACCCGTCAGCCCAACGGCATCATTCTGGTCACCGGGCCGACCGGTTCTGGCAAGACCACCACGCTTTACACCACGCTCAAGATGCTCGCGACGTCAGAGGTCAACCTGTGCACCATCGAAGACCCTATCGAGATGGTCGAGCCCGCATTCAATCAGATGCAGGTCCAGCACAACATCGATCTGTCGTTTGCCAGCGGTGTCCGTGCGTTGATGCGGCAAGACCCGGACATCATCATGATCGGCGAGATTCGTGATCTCGAGACTGCGGAGATGGCGATCCAGGCCGCGCTTACCGGTCACTTGGTGCTCTCGACGCTGCACACCAACGACGCACCCAGTGCGATCAGCCGGATGTTGGAACTTGGCGTACCGCATTACTTGCTCAAGGCGACCATTCTTGGGGTCATGGCTCAGCGACTGGTGCGAACTCTGTGTCCGCACTGCAAGGCACCGGTGCAACTGGATGAGGGCGACTGGCAGAGCCTGACCCGACCATGGCAAGCGCCTGTGCCGGCCGGCGCGCACCGGGCAGTAGGTTGCGTGGAGTGCCGTGACACCGGCTACCGTGGCCGTGCCGGGGTGTACGAGATCATGCTGATGTCCGATGGCGTGCAAGGTTTGATCAGCGCCGACCTTGACCTTACCGCGATGCGTCGCCAGGCGTTCAAAGAGGGCATGCGCAGTTTGCGCTTGTCCGGCGCACAGAAAGTCTCGGCGGGGCTGACCACACTTGAAGAAGTGCTACGCGTGACGCCGCAGAGCGAACAGCGCTGAGGTCGTCTGGAGCGCGGTTTACAGTGGAGGATTCCGGTGCTGGCCTGCAAGGGTTGATCCCGGTGGGAGCGAATTCATTCGCGAATGCGTCTTGTCAGGCGACAGAAGTGTTGAATCTGCGGGCCTTTCCCGAATAAATTCGGTCCCACACAGACTGTGTGAAAACCTAGCCAACTCCTTTCAGATTTAAGAAAATGCTCCGCATCGAAAGATGCGGGGCATTTTCCATGACATACATTCAAGGCGAATCACGAAACCAGACCAGCCTGTTTCCGG
>NZ_JAWHNU010000076.1:0-25534 GCF_032582135.1 Pseudomonas syringae group sp. J309-1
AGTTAGCTCCTACAAGGTCCGCGTTTCAAATCCATTATTGGAGTGATGTTTGATAGGAGCAGAGCTTGCTCGCGATGGCCTCGACTCGATCTAAGGCCAGGTTAAATCCACGCAGCATCCCAAAGCGGATAGTCCCCCACCCGGTCGGCCAGTCCCGCTCTTACAGGGTTCAGGATCAGATACCGGGCCAAACCCTTCAAATCGTCCTCTTGCCGAACCGCATGATCATGAAAGCCGCGCTGCCAGATACTTCCGGTTCGGCCTTGGGCAGCATTCACAACCACGCAGGCGCGTGATTTGGTACGCGCAACCATTCGGCTCAGCGAACCACTCTTGAGCTCCAGCAACCAGTGAAAGTGATCAGGCATCACTACCCAGGCCAAAGAACGAGCCAAGCCATCACGCTCGGCCAAAACGAACTGCTTTGCAGCAAGACGACCTACTCGCCAGTCACCAAAGATCGGTTGACGGTCTTTAGTGTTGCAAGTGATTAGATAGATCCGGCCCTTTTCACTGTGGCGACCAATGCGCAACTGTCGAGATTGATGAAGAGATCGCATTCCATTGCCTTTGAGCTTTAGGGGAACTCAAAAGGTAGGTCACGCGGGGTGATCTGCTGCTCTGGATTAATTGGCTGGATGTGTCTGACTCAACAATGAGTCGCCTGTATCGCGGGCAAGCCCAGCTCCCACATTCACAGTGCTTTCCAGCCTGAGAATGCAACTTCCTGTGGGAGCTGGGCTTGCCCGCGAAGAATTTAACTCGAAGGCGCTGGTTCACCACCCTTCTCAGCCTGCTCCCGCTCCGCATCACTCGGCTCCTTAATCCGATACCACGCCACATACAGCGCTGGCAAAAACAGCAGCGTCAGCAAGGTCGCGATGATGATGCCGCCGATCATGGCGTAGGCCATCGGGCCCCAGAATACTTCGCGGGCGATGGGGATCATGCCCAGGCTGGCGGCTGCTGCGGTCAGCAGGATTGGGCGACGGCGATGCTGGGTGGCTTCGGCCACGGCATCCCATGGTAGGTAGCCGTCGCGTTCATACGCGTCGATCTGCGTCACCAGAATCACCGAGTTACGGATGATGATCCCGATCAGCGCCAGTATCCCAAGGATCGCCACAAAGCCCATGGGCGTACCCGTCGGGATCAGCGCCAACACCACGCCAATCAAGCCCAAAGGTGCAACGCTGGCGACCAGGAACATCTTCTGCACACTGTGCAGTTGAATCATCAGGAACGTCGCCATCAGGAAGATCATCAGCGGCACGACACTGGCAATGGGGCCTTGAGCCTTGCCACTCTCTTCAACGGTGCCGCCAGTAGCAACCTTGTAGCCCGCCGGTAAACCTGCAGCGAACTTGTCGATCTCAGGTTTGAGCTGCTTGACCAGATCCGTTGGCTGCATGTCATCCGCTACCGCTGCTTTAACCGTGATAGTCGGCTTGCGGTCACGACGCCATACCAACGGTTGCTCCAGTTCATAACGCACCGTCGCAAACGCCAGCAATGGAATCGACGTGCCGCCCGGCGTCACAATTTGCAGGTTCTGCAAGGTTTCCGGCGACCCGCGCTCCGCGTCCTCAGCGCGTCCAACCACATCGATCAGGTAAATATCATCACGCACCTGAGTCACCGGCGAGCCGCTGACGATGCTGTTCATCAGCTTGGCCACGTCCTCAGACGACAAGCCCAACTGACGCGCCTTGTCCTGGTTGATGTCGATGCGCAGGACCTTGCCCGGCTCGTTCCAGTCGTAAATCAACTCGCCAACATGTGGATTGGCGTCCAACAGTGTGGCCAGTTCGATGGCGTGCTGGCGCACCTTGTCGATGTTTTCACCGCTCACCCGATACTGCAGCGGACGCCCCACCGGCGGCCCCATTTCCAGCGGCTGAACAAAGCTGCCAATGCCGACAAACTCTTCGCGCAGACGCTTGTTGAGACGGTCGGTCAGATCGGCACGCTGCTCAAGGCTCTTGCTGACGATCACCAACTGCGCGTAGTACGGATTTTCCAGTTGCTGGTCTAGCGGCAGATAGAAGCGCAGAGCGCCCTGACCGATATACGTGCTCCAGCGCTCAATGTCCGGATCGTCCTTCAACGTCGCTTCAAAGCGGTCCACGACCTTGCGGGTTTCGTTGATCGAAGCGTTTTGCGGCAGGTTCAGGTCGACGAGAACTTCTGGCCGGTCTGAAGACGGGAAGAACTGGTTCTGCACAAACTGCATGGAGAACACCGCCGCCACAAACATCAGGATGGTGAAAATGAGGGTGATCCAGCGATGCCGCATCGCCCAGAACATGCTGTTGTTGAAACCGCGGGCAATGCGCCCTTCCTTCTCTTTCTCGTCCTTCTTCTTGATGTTGGCGCTCAGGATATGCACGCCAATTACCGGTGCGAACAACACCGCAACCACCCACGACACCAGCATCGCCACGGCAATCACCGCAAACAGCGTGAAGGTGTACTCCCCCGCCGAGCTGGCATTGAGGCCAATGGGCACGAACCCGGCGACGGTCACCAGCGTACCGGTCAGCATCGGAAAGGCCGTCGAGGTGTAGGCGTAAGTCGCCGCCTGCTCCTTGGTTTCGCCCATTTCCAGGCGCGTAACCATCATCTCCACCGTGATCATCGCGTCGTCCACCAGCAGGCCGAGAGCAATGATCAACGCGCCGAGGGAAATCCGTTGCATGGTGATGCCGCTGTATTCCATGAACACAAAGACCATGGCCAGCACCAACGGGATCGAGCAAGCGACCACCAATCCAGCACGCACGCCCAGGCTGACAAAGCTGACGATCAACACGATCACGACCGCCTCGAACAGCGCGCTGGTGAAGCCGCCGACCGCCTTCTCGACCACTTCGGCCTGATCCGAGACGTTGTGCACGCCAACGCCCACCGGCAGATTGGCCGTGGCGGCGTCCATGCGCTCATGCAGCGCCTTGCCGAATGACTGAATGTTGCCGCCCTTCTTCATCGCAATGGCCAGGCCGATGGCGGGCTTGCCGTTGAAGCGGAACATCGGTTTCGGTGGGTCGACATAGCCGCGCGTGATGTCGGCGATATCACTCAAACGATAGAAGCGATCATTGAGACGCAGGTTGACCTCAGCCAGATCTTTTTCCGACGCAAACTGCCCCGAGGTCCGCACCGAAATTCGCTCCGGCCCGGCTTCGATCACCCCCGCTGGCGTGACCGCGTTTTGCGATTGCAGGCTTTGCACCACCTGGCTTTGATCCAGGCCCAGTGCCGCGAGCTTGCGGGTAGAAAAATTCAGGTACACCACTTCGTCCTGCTGGCCGATCATTTCGACCTTGCCCAGCCCAGGCACTTCGCGGATTTCCGTACGGACTTGCTCTACGTAATCACGCAACTGACGCATGGAAAAACCATCCGCCGTAAATGCGTAAATCGACCCGTAAACATCACCGAATTCGTCGTTGTAAAACGGCCCTTGGGTGCCTTGCGGGAATTGTGCGCGGATGTCGTCAATCTTCTTGCGCACCTGATACCAGATCTCCGGAATGTCCTTCGCAGAGGTGGTGTCGTGCAGGAAAATCATGATCGTGGACTCACCGGGACGCGTGTAGCTTTTCACGTAGTCCAGCGAGTCCAGTTCTTCGAGTTTCTTCTCGATGCGGTCGGTGACTTGCTCAAGGGTTTCATCCACCGTCGCACCCGGCCAGCGGGTTTGTACGACCATGGTTTTGATCGTGAAGGACGGATCCTCCTCACGGCCAAGATTCATGTAGGAAAAGACGCCCATCAACAGCGCAACGAACATCAGGTACCAGACAAAAGACTGATGCTTGATGGCCCATTCGGACAGGTTAAAACTCCCTTTCATCGCGGGCTTTCCTCATCGACTTTAACTTTCTGGCCCGGCTTGAGGCTGTTGACCCCGGCACTCACCACCCACTCGCCGGGTTTGATCCCGTTATTCAATACAAAACTGTCGCCCGTACGGCTGATGACGTTCACAGCGCGAGGATTAACCGTCTGGTTTTGCCTGTCGATGATCCACACCTGCGCCTTGCCATCCACTTCCTGCAGCGCATTGATCGGTAGCTCAGTGCGCGAAGCAATAGCCGAACTCAGGCTGACGCTGATAGCAGTACCCAGCCTGAAAGCTTCCGGCGTCTCTTTCAGGGTCAGTCGAGCACGGCGGGTGCGGGTGGTGCGCTCGGCTTGCGGTTCAATCTCGCGCAGCGTCGCGGTGGTATTGATCTGCGGATCAAGCTGGCTGGCGACCTTGAACTCGACACCTTGGGGCAACTGGTCAGCCAGGGATCCGGGCAAATCGATTACCGCTTCTTTGACGTCCGGGCGAGCCAGGGTCACGACCTCTTGCCCGGCGGTGACAACCTGACCGGCTTCAACCTGCCAGCGCGTAACGACGGCAGCGTGATCGGAGCGTAACTCGCTGTACCCCAACTGATCCTGAGCCTGGCTCAGTGCTGCGCGCGCCTGCTCGAGTGATGAGCTGGTGGTTTTAAGATCGGTCTGAGCGATGTCCAGTTGTGCCTGGGCACCCACGCCCCTGTCAAACAACTCCTGTTGGCGACGAGCATTGGCTTGGGCGTTGATCCACTGCGCTTGAATGCGCGCCAGATCACCTTGGCGAGCGCGCACATTATTCTGCTGGTCGGTGGGGTCCAGAGTGGCAAGCAATGCGCCTTGGGCGACTTCACTGCCGACGTCGACACTGCGTTGAGCGATTCGCCCAGCGACCCGGAAACCGAGGGTGCTTTCATAACGCGCTTCAATGTTGCCCGCAAAACGTCCAAGGCTTTCCTCAGAAATCGCCTTCGCTTCGACATGCAGCACGGGGCGCACTGGCTCCGGCGCTGGCTCTTCCTTACTGCACGCGCTCAACAGCGGCAGCAATAACAACCACGACAAACGCTTCATGGCTGCACCTTCGCGGGTTTCTGCTGTTCACTGGCGGCGATTTCCACGTGCATGTCGGGGTGCAACAACTGCCCCCCGGCGACCACCACTTTCTCACCAGACTTCAAGCCATCGGTGATGATGACTTTGGCGGTCAGGTAACGGCCGACTGTGACGGCGCGCAAATTGGCTTTGCCTTGATCGTCCACTACCCACACTGCCGGCTTGCCCAATTGATCGCCCAACCCCTTGGTCAGCGCAGCCCACGGTAGTTCGACACTGGCCTTGCCCGGCGTGGTCAACGCCCCGCTGACCACCGAGCCGAGGTCCATGCCAGCGGGTAATTTCTGGAGGCCGATTTTTACTTGTACGGTGCCGGTTTCGGCTGACACGGCGGGGGTCACTTCACGGACTTTGCCGACCGTTTTGATTTGCGGGTTATCGAGCAGCGTCACCACCACCGGTTCATCACCGGATGCCTGGGCGAACAGTGACTCATAGACGTTGAATACCGCGTCACGCTCCCCATCCCGGGCCAGGCTGAAAATCGGCACGGTGGCCTGTACCACTTGCCCGACTTCCGCCTGACGCTCAGTAATCACACCAGGCGCGTCGGCGACCAACGCGGTGTAACTCAATTGCTCACGGGCACTGGCCAGCTGAGCTTGCGCAGCATTGAGCGCGCTCTGGCTGCTGCGCAATGCGGCCTGCGCGGAATCGTATTCGCTGCGGCTGGTATAGCCCTTGGGCAGCAGTTTTTCCTGTCGCACGAACGCAGCACGGGTCTGCGTCACCCGCGCTTGCTCGGCGGCGACAGCCGCCACGGCGGAATCGACGTTGGTCTGCAAGTCTTTGGGATCAAGTCGCGCCAGCACTTGCCTGGCCGTGACCCGATCACCCACATCCACCATTCGCTGAATGATCTTGCCGCCCACGCGGAATGAAAGCTGAGTCTGCACCCGGGCCTGAACGTCACCGGTCAATGCAACCTGAGCGGCGTAATCGATGCTTGCGACTTCTTGTACATAGACACGTGGCAGGTTGGCGTCAGCAGGTTTTTCCTCGCCGCAGCCGGTCAGAATCGCCAGCGACAATGTCAGGCCAAACAACGCCAATCTTGGGGGGAAAGCGGGCATGCAGACTCCTTATGCGGATGCCGTGCGCGTGCCTCGCTGTAAACAGTGGGTGGCGCCGTGACTATGCGACTCTAAGCGTAGATCAGGGTTCCTTGAGGTGCGTGATTGGTTGCAGGTGAGTGGGCATTAAGCGGGGCATGCAAAAGATGAAATAGCGTTTGCCGAATTCAAATAGACATATGTACCGCTGTTTTCACGGGTATATCCGTAGCATGTCGTTCCTGCCCGCAACGATTTCATCAAAGCCTTGCAAAACTGGTCGATGCTCCATAACCTTTCCAGTAACACACCCGCCATGCCTATGGCTGCCTCTGCAGCTAAGCACAAATCGAGCGGGTTTTTTATGCCCGCCAGTTTCTCACCGTGAGGCTCTTTAGCAAGGCCGCCATCACTGTGGACGAGCAATTGTCCCTGCTGAAAATGCGCGGATTACTGATTCAGGACGAAAGCGAGGCACGCTGCTTTCTGGCGTCTGTGAGCTTTTTCCGCTTTTCCCCTTATATGCGTCCCTTCCAGGTCACTGATGACGTGGAACACGGCTTTCGGCCCGGCGCCAGCTTGCGGGATCTCACTCGTCTGTATGAATTTGATCGCAGGCTACGCCTATTGGTAATTGATGCCATCGAGCGGATCGAAGTCGCTATCCGCTCAGTCATCAGTAACCACATGGGGCCACGCTACGGGTCCCATTGGTATCTGAACCCGCTTTTTTTCCAGCGTGGATATCGTCACAGCGCCCTACTCGACAACATCAGACGCAAACAGACCGAAGCTAGACGTGACTACGAGCGTGAATGCCAGCGCATTGATCGGTCCAACGCATCCAAGTCGCGTAAGAGCCACTTAAAGAAATTGCGCAGCAAAGAAAGCTACCCGCGTCACTACGCCCTTACTTACTGTGAGCCAGACCTGATGCCTGCATGGGCGGCCATGGAAGAAATAACCTTTGGCGATCTGTCGCACCTTTTTAAAGGCTTGGCTCGTGACTCGGACAAGAAAGCCATCGCCCGAAATCTGGCGCTACCAAGCCCGTTGCTGCAGTCCTGGCTGCACAGTTTGACCGCTATCCGCAACGTCTGCGCTCACCATGCAAGACTTTGGAATCGTGAACTTGGTATCCGGCCCGAGCTCCCCAAAACGGCCATGTTTTTATGGCCCCAGCACCTGCAGCAAACGGGGTCACATGCCCGAGTGTTTATGATCCTGTGCATCATTAATATTTTGATGTTTCAAGTTAGTCCTCATACGAACTGGGACAGACGGTTGCACGAGCTAATGGATGCGCACCCTGAAATTGATCTCCATGCAATGGGTTTCCCGATTGACTGGTTTCAGGATCCGTTTTGGGGAGGGAGACAATGACTGCGCTGGATTCAGGTATCCGTGCATGCCGCTTGGCTCATCATTCGCCAAGCGATCTGGTTAAACTCCCTTCTTCTCACCGGCAAGGTAGCAGCCATGCTTAAAACTCTCGCGGTCGCTAATTACCGGTCGATCAACAACCTGATCGTGCCGCTTGAGCGTCTTAATGTCATTACCGGCCCCAATGGCAGCGGTAAGTCCAATCTTTACCGGGCCCTTCGGTTGTTGGCTGAAACTGCGCAAGGCGGGGTCATCAATGCCTTGGCGCGCGAGGGTGGGCTGTCGTCGACTTTCTGGGCAGGGCCGGAAAAAATCTCCAGACGCATGCTCCGGGGCGAGGTTGAAGTACAGGGTGGCCCAAAGCAGCAGGTCAAACGATTACGTCTGGGTTTCGCCGGAGAGGATTTCAGTTATGCGATTTCTTTGGGGCTGCCGGAGATAAAGTCCAGCGCGTTCTCACTGGACCCTGAAATCAAGAAGGAATGCATTTGGGCCGGCCCGCTGTTTCGTCAGGCGAGTTTATTGGTGCAACGCAGCGGGCCGATGATTCGCGCCAGGGCTGGTCGCGAATGGGACGTACTGGCGCAACACACACCGGAGTTCGACAGCCTGTTCGATCAGGTGGGCAATATGCGCACCTGCCCGGAAGTACTGAAATTGCGGGAAACCATCCGTGGCTGGCGCTTCTACGACCACTTTCGCACCGATGCAGAAGCCCCGGCACGCCGCCCGCAACTGGGCACCCGCACCCCGGTGCTGCATCACGATGGCCGCGATCTGGCCGCAGCCTTGCAAACTATTCTGGAGATTGGCGAGCCCGAAGCGCTGCATGCCGCCATCAGCGATGCGTTCCCTGGCGCTCGCCTGGAAATCAACACGGTAGTCGACGGGCATTTCGCTGTGGAGTTTTATCAGGAAGGTTTGTTGCGCCCGTTGTCGGCATCAGAATTGTCCGACGGCACGCTGCGCTACCTGCTGCTGATCGCCGCCCTGCTCACCCCGCGACCGCCCACCATGATGGTGCTCAACGAACCGGAAACCAGCCTGCACCCTGACCTGCTGCCCGCGCTGGCGCGTTTGATTATCAAAGCTTCGCAACACTGTCAGGTTTGGGTGGTATCCCATGCCAGCCGATTGATCGCCGCACTGGAGCAAAGCCCGGAATGCAACGCGATCGAGCTTGAAAAGGTGTTGGGGCAAACCGGGATCGTCGGGCAAGGGATGCTGGATGCACCGGCGTGGCATTGGCCGGATTGAGACAGCGGGGCTTGCGGTCTAGACGTGGGAGATAGGCATGACTGATCTCTGTGGCGCTCGTATCGCAAGCAAGCTCGACTGTCACAGAGTGCATGCGTGTCGCGGGATCCGCAGAACTTGTGGGAGCTGGGCTTGGCGGCGATAAGGCTGGACGCGGTTGACCTGATAACTGCGGTGCCTTTATCGCGGGCAAGCCCAGCTCCCACAGAGATAGCGTTTCGGCCTCAGGATTGAGTTGTTATGCGGGCTTCAGCGGGGTTCGACGCGTTCCAGTGAGCGGTCAAGTTCGGCCTTGGCCATGGCGATCAGGTGGACGACCGAGAAGGCCAGGTCGCGTTTCGGGCCGTTGAGGGTGTCGCCGGTTTCGTAGGCAGTGGCGGCTGCGCAGCGCAGTAGGTCGCTGACGTGCAGCAGCGATTCTTCGAGGGTTGGCAGCGGTGGATCTGGCGTTACTTTTTTCATTTGCGTATATCCGGTTAGGCCACCGGATGTTCGCTGCTAAACGAATAAAGGGTGGCGGCTTTGTCGCGGGTTAGCAGACCGGTGGACATACGCAAGCATCCGGCGCACTCGAAAGTGCCCCACGCAAAGCCGCCATAAAGCGGTAATTGCACGTTACGCAATCCAGACAGGCTGCTAAACCCGATCACTGATAAGTCAGTGACGGAAGCAGCCTAGTGTCCGAATTTGGCACGCGCAAGGGCTCAGGATTTTCTAGGAAACTTCACACAGAAGAAAGGGAAACGGCCGCAGGAAAGGGCCTTCAAAGACGGGTTTTTCGTTAGGTGAAGTTACAAAATTGTCCAGCCGGAACGAGTTTCCTTGTGGGAGCTGGGCTTGCCCGCGATAAGGTATCGGTGATGTATCTGCAAACCGAGGTGTTCTTATCGCGGGCAAGCCCAGCTCCCACAGGATCAGCGCATGCCGGTAGATGTGCTATTCCATCAGCTACCCGCACCACCATGAGCTTCTTCGAAGAAGTAATCCTTCCAGCTCGCCGCTTTGTTTTTCAGCACGCCCAGCTCTTGCAGTTTTTCAGCATAAATAAAGGTGCGCTGCGGAGTGATGGTGAAGTCGATTTCCGGATCGGAAACAATCTTCTCTACAAATGGCAGTGCCAGCTTGGATTGCTCTACGCGGATGTAGGTCTGGGCAGCAGCAGGCTTGTCGGCTTTGATGATCTTCTCCGCTTCAGCCAGTGCGTCATAAAACGCTTTGTAGGTTTTCGGATTTTCGTCGTGGAATTTCTCGGTGGTGTACAGCACGTTGAACGTCGCCTGACCGCCCAGCACGTCGTACGAACTCAGCACTTTATGCACGTTCTTGTTTTCCAGCGCCTGATACTGGAACGGCGGGCTGGAGAAGTGCGAATTGATTTCGGAGCCGCCCGAGATCAACGCAGAGGTCGCGTCCGGGTGCGGCAGGCTTACCGAGATGTTGTCGAATTTCTTGAAGTTCTCGTTACCGAACTCTTTGGCAGTTTCGATCTGCAAGGTGCGCGACTGGAAACCCACGCCTGCGGCTGGCACGGCGATGCGGTCTTTGTCGGTGAAGTCCTTGAGGGTTTTCACGTTCGGGTTGTTGGTCAGCAGGTAATTGGGCATTGAGCCCAGCGACGCGATGGCTTTGACGTTCTGTTTGCCCTTGGTGCGGTCCCAGATGGTCAGCATCGGCGGTACGCCTGCGGACACCACGTCCAGCGCGCCAGCCAGCAGCGCTTCGTTCATGGCTGTCGCGCCGGAAATGCTATTCCAGTCGACCTTGATGTCGATACCCTGCTCTTTACCGTGCTTTTCGATCAGTTTTTGATCACGGACCACGTCCAGAATCAGGTAACCGATCCCGAATTGCTGAGCGATGCTGATCTTGCCTTCGGCCTGTGCGCCGCCGCTGAGCAGGCCGATGGTTGCGGCGAGCGCGATGATGGCTGAGCGCTTGAAAGGAATTGCCATTTGAAACCCCACATCAAAAATGTTGTTGATATCTGTGGGAGCAGAGCTTGCTCGCGATAAGGCTGGACGCGGTTCAATTTAGATCGCGTGGACCTTATCGCGGGCAAGCCCAGCTCCCACAGAAGCAATGTTCCAACTCATCTATCGCTGCATACCCCAGCGCTTGACGGTCAGGCGCTCGACGTTGGCGAACAGCAGGTTTTCCACCAGCAGACCGATCATGATGACGGCAGCCAGACCAGCAAAAACTTTGTCGGTGTACAGCTCGTTGCGGTTCTGGAAGATGTACCAGCCCAGGCCGCCTTTGCCGGACGATGCGCCGAACACCAGTTCGGCCGCGATCAGGGTCCGCCAGGCAAATGCCCAGCCGATTTTCAGGCCCGCAAGAATCGACGGCAGCGCAGCCGGGATCAGGATGTGCCAGACAAAGCGCAGGCCTTTGAGGCCGTAGTTGCGACCGGCCATGCGCTGGGTTTCCGAAACACCCAGAAAGCCCGCATAGGTATTGAGCGCCAACGCCCACAGCACCGAGTGCACCAGCACGAAAATCAGACTGTTCTGACCCAGGCCAAACCACAGCAGCGCCAGTGGCAGCAATGCAATGGCGGGCAGCGGGTTGAACATCGCGGTCAGGGTGCCGAGCAGGTCACGACCCAATTGCGTCGATACCGCCAGGGTGGTCAGGGCAAAGGCCAGCACAATGCCGATCAAGTAGCCCTGAATGAGCACGGTCAGGGAAATCCAGACTTTGCTGATCAGCTCGCCAGACAGGATGCCGTCATAAAACGCAGCAGCGGTCTGCAGGAAGCTGGGCAGCAACAGGTCGTTGTTCTGAATCCGCGCGGCGACTTCCCAAAGGATGGCCAGCACGATCAGGATCACAGTTTTACGCACCCAGCTCACTTGCCAGATGCGTTGCACCAACGGAATGTCACGGGCCAGGTCTTCCTGTGTGAAAGGCTCCAGCGTGACTTCGTATTCTTCACGGATTGGGGGGGACAGGCTCATGGGTGTGTTCTCTTGGTATCTGCTGGCCCTGTTCTCCTGTGGGAGCTGGGCTTGCCCGCGATAAGGTCCACGCGATCTAAAATAAACCGCATCCAGCCTTATCGCGGGCAAGCCCGGCTCCCACAGGGAACAGCGCCAGCAGGCGTAAATTAATAAGCGATCCGGATGTCTTGGAAGTTCAGCTCGCGGTCGACCGCCTGCTCTTCGCCTTCATCGAACAGCAGCCGGTGAATACGCTGGGCGGTGTGCTGAAAACCAACGCCGCCGAGGCTTTTCAGGTCGTATTGATGGCTGTTGATTTCAGCGCGAACGCGGCCCGGATGCGGCGACAGCAAAAGGATGCGGTTGCCCACAACCAGTGCTTCTTCAATGGAGTGCGTGACGAACAGGAGGGTGAAGCGCACTTCTTCCCACAGCTCCAGCAGCTCTTCCTGCATCTTGCGACGGGTCAAAGCGTCAAGAGCAGCGAACGGCTCATCCATGAGCAGGATTTTCGGTTGCATTGCCAAGGCGCGGGCAATCGCCACACGGGCTTTCATGCCACCCGACAAGGTGTGCGGATAAGCATCTGCAAACGCGCTCAAACCGACTTTCGCCAGGTAGTAATGCGCGCGCTCCAGTGCTTCCTTGCGCTTCAACGTGCGCGAGGCCAGCAGCGGGAAAATCACGTTTTCGATAACGGTTTTCCAGGGCGGCAGTTGGTCGAACTCCTGGAACACCACGATGCGGTCCGGGCCCGGCTCATGCACTTCAGTACCCGCCAGACGAATCTGCCCTTCGCTGGGTTTGATGAAACCGGCCACAGCCTTGAGCAAGGTGGATTTGCCGCATCCCGAAGGGCCGAGCAATACGAAGCGATCCGCCGGATCCACTTCAAAGCTGACTTGATGAGTCGCCCGCACCACACGCTCGGGCGTGCGGTATTCGAGGCTTACATTCTGGACTTGCAGCAGGGCTTCAGCAGCGGGCTGATCGACCTGTTGCGCAAGCGAGTTTGCGCTAGCCGTGTGGCTTTGCAGAACAGTCATTAAAAGCTCCCGGTATTAGAACGGCGCATCGCCCTGGATGGTCGTGCGATGCAGGCGGCGACGCAGATGGTCAGGCGTGCCGCCCGCCAGGTGGATAAGCGAGCGGTTGTCCCAGAAGACCATGTCGTTGGGTGCCCACTTGTGGCGATAAACCCCTTCTGGCCGAACGCTGTGCGCGTAAAGTTCGTTGAGAATCTGCTGACTCTCGTCTTCCGGCAGACCGACGATATGCGTGGTGAAGCCTTCGCTGACAAACAATGCTTTGCGACCGTTTTCAGGGTGTGTGCGCACGATCGGATGGCTGACCACAACTACTTGCGCCAGTTGCTCGGGAGTCAGGGTTGGCCGCCAGTTTTGAGCGTTGTGCCCGTCTCGGTAGCGCGAGGTGTAGCTGTGCACGGCAGAGCGGCCTTCAACAGCTTTGCGCAAATGCTCAGGCAAGGTGTCCCAGGCCAGGTGCATGTTGGCGAACAAGGTGTCGCCGCCTTCGCTTGGCAGTTCTTGCGCGTAGAGCATCGAGCCGAGGCTTGGCAGCTCCTTGTAGGAAAGATCGGAGTGCCAATACTTGCCCGCGTCGCCCAGGCCCAGCGGCTGACCGTTTTCCACAATGTTGGAAACGATGAGGATTTCCGGGTGGTTGGCGAGCAGGAACTGTTTGAGCACGTGGATCTGCAACACGCCAAAACGGCGGCTGAAGTCGATCTGCTGTTGCGGGGTGATCTGCTGATCGCGGAACACCACGACGTGGTAATCCAGATGCGCGCGATGTACGCGAGCGAAGTCGGCGTCATTCAGCGGTCGGGACAGGTCGAGCCCGAGGATCTCTGCGCCCACGTTAGCGGCGAACGGACGCACTTCAAACTGTTGAGATGCAGCTTGAACGGGTGATGACGCGAGAGACGCTGACGACATGGCTCGGACTCCAGAAGACTGGTGGTAATGAGCCACGACTTTATAGGTATAAGAATCGAAATTTAAATATCGTTATTGCATATGGATAGTCCGGATTGAGCTAGGGGTATTTGAGACGCAGGGTTTGGCGCCAATCCCTGTGGGAGCGAGGCTTGCCCGCGATAAGGCTGAACGCGGTAGACCTGATATCTGCGGTGCCTTTATCGCGGGCAAGCCTCGCTCCTATCAAACATCACTCCAATAATGGATTTGAAACGCGGACCTTGTAGGAGCTAACTTGTTGGCGAAGCGGAATTTCTGACGATGCGGGTCCGACGTCTCGCCAACAAGTTGGCTCCTACAGGTCACCCGTTTGCTGCGCGACAGCGCGGTGTCAGGGATACCGGGACCACTCCCACAGGGATTTGTGCCCGGCGCGATAACCCACGCACAAAAACGCCGACGCTGTTGCCAGCGTCGGCGTTGGGTATTTCGTGTTCAGCTCAGCGATCAGAACGCTGGCAGTACCGCGCCTTCGTACTTCTTGTTGATGAAGTCTTTAACTTTCTGGCTGGTCAGGGCCTTGGACAGTTTTTCGATAGCGTCGGTGTGAGCGTTATCGGAACGGGTCACCAGGAAGTTCACGTAAGGCGAATCAGCGCCTTCGATGATCAACGCGTCTTTTTTCGGGTTCAGCTTCGCTTCCAGCGCGTAGTTGGTGTTGATCAGCGCCAGATCAACCTGGCCCAGTGCGCGTGGCAGTACGGCCGATTCCAGCTCGCGGAACTTGAGCTTCTTCGGGTTGGTGGCGATGTCTTTCGGAGTCGCCAGTGCGTCGGTCGGGTTTTTCAGTGTGATCAGGCCATTTTTCTGCAACAGCAGCAGGGCACGACCGGCGTTGCTGCCTTCGTTAGGGATGGCGACGGTTGCGCCTTCTGGCAGGTCAGCGATGTTCTTGTACTTGTTGGAGTAGCCACCGAACGGTTCAACGTGTACGCCAACACCGGTCACCAGCGTTGCGCCTTTGCCTTTGTTGAAGCCATCGAGGTAAGGCTTGGTCTGGAAGTAGTTGGCGTCCAGACGTTTTTCATTGAGTTGCACGTTTGGCTGCACGTAGTCGGTGAACACCTTGATTTCCAGATCCACGCCTTCTTTAGCGAGGTCAGGCTTGATCAGTTCGAGAATTTCCGCGTGAGGAACCGGCGTAGCGCCGACCACCAGTTTCTCGGCTGCTTGAGCCACGCTTACCGAAAATACGGCCGCCAGAGCGGTCAACAGCAATGTCTTTTTCATGCAATGTCCTTAGAGAAAATCGAGGTCGGTCTGTACGACAGCTCTTCAATGAGTTGCCCCCGACTGCTGGCGCGGTCGGGGGCGTGGAGCGGACATTACCGATATTTTTTATTCCAATACAATACTTTTTTATCAAGTAGTTATGCCTTTTGTAGCTATCCGACTGGAGCGCTCCAGCCGTCGAGCACAAATCAAAACTCTCGTAGCGCCTGCATCCGATCCTGATCAGCAGTCAGGAAGTCGCCTGGTTTGATATTGGTTTGCCCTAGCCCTGAAGCGCTTTGCTCCGGATCGCCGCGCAAGAATGAGTCAAGGGTGGTGGAACGCTGGGGATCACCTGCGCCAGCGGGGTCGTTATTACCGCCGGCCAGATCATCGATGAAGTCGATAGCTTCAAATGAGTAATCCGCGATGTTCAGATACCCGGACAACTTCGTGGCCATCTGAAAACGGTTCTGGAGCGCTACAGTATTCCTTGCACCTTTACCCAGTCGTGCAGCGCCGCCAAAGCCTTGGATCGCCTTCGCGTTATTCACTCTAATCGCTCCTTGACGCGCAGTTGCAGCGGCACCGGCTCCTTTACTGACAAAACGCGCCGCAGTTTGGCTACCTCGTCTGGCCGCAAAACTCGCCACTGAAGAACCTGAAAGGCCTGCCAGCCCCAAGCCAAGTCCCACATAACCTAAAATATCTCCAGCTTTGGAATCAGATGCAGCCAGAGACACCAGCTCGCCAGTAATCTGGATAACGTCAGCAGCAACACTAAGCGTCGCCATGAATATCACCGGCCCGGTCAACGGTGCACTGGCTCCAAGTGTCGCGGCAGTGAGAGCGATGGCGGCAACGGAGATCGCGATGCCCACAAAGGCTTTAAACAAACTCTTGAAAGAGAAGTGCCCAGTGGGGTCAGTCATGTTGACCGGATCGCCCACACAATAGGCATAAGGGTTTATGCCCCCTGAATCAAATGGGCTCATCGTGTCGGGGCTATGAAACCGCATCAGCACCGGGTTGTAAGCCCGATAACCATTGCCCAGCAAATAGCAACCGGTCACCGGGTCGGGTTGCTCACCGTTAAAGCCCAGCAAGCTTTGCAGCCCGCCTTCGACGGCACTGCCGCCATAAGGGGTGTAGACACTGCGCTTTATCTGATTGCCCGTGACTGACTGCAAAACGCTGCCCTGCTGATCGCAGCCCAGCAGGCTGTTGACTACCGTGCTACCTGAGTGGGTCGACTGCGCCAAAACATGGCCACCCGACTCCATCAGGCTATGCTGCTTTGCGCCCTCCAATTGCGTGGCAATGCGGCCATCCCGATAAACTCGCGTACTGGCGGGAGCGCCCGCTGGCTCTACGCCAATCAAGCGATCCAGGGCGTCGTAGCGATAACTGATCAACTGATTCATGCTTGTGCCTCCGAGACCGATTCCAGACGGCCCAGGCCGTCATAGCTCAGGCTACGACCGCGCTCATCATTGAGCTGGTTACCGTCTCGGTCGTAAGAAAATTTGGCCTGTTGCCCGGCATAGTCCGGATGGCTATGGCGAACGCGGCTTAATTGGGTTTTGTCGAAGTTTTCATATTCATAAGTAGCGATGTTCTCGCCACCTGTGAACACGGTTTTCAACTGGCGGACGTTATCCAGTTCGTCGAACAGGTAGTCCTGTACAAGAATCTCTTTACCCGCCGCATCCACCGGTAAATGCAGGCCGGTGCACTCGTAGTGTTCCAGACGACCGCGAGAGTCATAGGCAAATTGCTCATCACGCAGCACGGTGCTTCCGCGCTGCAAGATGCGTCTGACGAGCTTGTCTTTATTGTCAAATTGTTGGGACAGTTCTTCCGGCTGACTGGAGTCAACCGTCAGCACCCGACGCACCTCACGGCCAAAGTCGTCGTATTCAAGCTGCGTGACAAGTGTGCGTTTACTTTGGCTGTCGACCGTTTCGATTTTGCTGACACGCCCGAATGAGTCATAGCTGTAGTCCGCTGTGACAGCCCCCCTCACGACCTTGGCAATCCGACACAGCGCGTCATAGTGGGTGATGTGTTTAACGCCCGCTGCATCTACATATTCCAGTGGCAAGCCTTTAAGCGAGGTGCGATGCGTGGCATCCAGTGTGCCCTGAGCTTCAGTTATCTGGTCGTTTTGCAGCTTGCCGGACGGCAGGTAAATGCGCTGCTGCTCGTTACCCGGGCAGGAGGCCTGAATCAATTTCGCGTGAGCATTGTCGTAGCGGAAGCTGGCGGCGAGATTGCTGTCACCGGCAACGCTGCGCTCAGTCATCTGATTATTCAGTGACGGGTCATATTGATAGGAAATGACTTTACCGCTGGCTTTGACATGCGTAGCCGGGTTTGGCTGAGCACCCACGTATGTGAAGATTTCAGTGCGTCCACCGACCGTGATGCTGGTCACTCGCAACAGGCCGTCGTAGGTGCGCTCGCCTGCCAGATATTCATTGATCCAGATGTGGGTCGCCAGGTCTTCCGTACTACGTCGCAAGAATGCTTTTTTGATCCGTGTGCCATCGGGCAATTGCGTGATAACCAGGCGATCAGCAAAGTCATACACAAACCTGGTCGTACGTCCTTGAGGATCTATTTGCTGAACACATCGCCCGAGGCCATCGTAGAGATACTCTGTGGCGCCACACGAAACACCTTTGCGATCAAAGCGTTCGACCGTGTCGTTTTTACCAAACAAGTTTTTGGTGATGACCGTTTTACCAGCCTGATCAATACCCTGAGTCTGGACGAGCGTGACTGGATCGAGTCGATCGTGACTGATGACTCCATCCGGGCCGATGGTCGAGACGCGATTACCCCAATCGTCATAGGTGTAACGGGTCTTCAATTGAACAGCTTCGCCGTCGAGCCAGTCAGTGCTGGTTTCTTCAGCCAACTGGCCAAGTCCATCGTAGTTGGCGCTGTAAACGGCACGCATGGGTTGACCGACAGCGTCGACGTCCTGAACCTCAACGGCAATTTTTCGATTCAACCCGTCAAGCCGTGTCAGCGTTTGAGCACCGTTGGGAGCTGTGGTGAGGGTGGATACCTCGTCAGCCAACGCGTTTGCCAACTGGTAGCTGTGTGTTCTGGAAACCTGGCCGGGGGTTTCAGGTGCGAGCATCTCAGAGGTTTTGCGCCCTAACCGGTCATAGATCGTTTCCAGGGCAACGCCCATCTGCTCGACCACTTTTACTTCTGCCCCGGTCAAAACGTTCTGCCAAACGGATTGGGTGCTGACAGTGCGATCCTTGGCCATCAAGGTAGTTTGCGTACACAGAGTGCCGCCCTTTAACTCATAGCGATATTCCGTAATCGTACTGCTGCCTTCAACCGTCTCGATCCTGCGCTTGACGCGGCCCAGGAATTTGCTTTGGGGGTCGGCTTCGTAGTGTCGGGCGATGGTCACCAGTGGCGTTACTTGACCGCCCTGGAATAACGACTCTTGCTCCAGTGCCAAAAAGCTTCCCCGCTCGGGGCTGGCTGATGGGAGTTCGGTGTAGCGGTATTGCGTGACAAGGGTGGGGGCGGGGGCGCAATCAGCTGCGGGTATCAATGTCTTGCGCTTGAGCCAGCGCTCCGATCCAAAAGCATCCGCCGGACAGCCATCGGATGCACCTGGCGAGTAATAATCGAAAACCTCTGTAATCCCGGATGGCGACACTTTTCTGCGGATGTTGCCCATTTCATCGTAGTCAGTCACCGTGGTTTCCTTGCGAATGAGGCTTGGATTTACGGCATCAAACCACGATACTTCGATCTTTTTGGGTAGCAAGAAGTTAGAGGGCTGGTCAGCAAAACTCAGGCCTGGACTTTCATGATAGTGAGTCACGCTGCTCACGGTTTTGCCGGCCTGACTAACTGTTTCTTCGACCAGAAGGTGAAAGCGATTGTAGGCTCGCTTGGTCCTGCGCACGCGGCGTTCATCGGTACCGGTGCCTTCAACCAAATCCTCATTAACTTCGTACTTATAGTTACCTGTGGCTTGATACAGGCTATCACTTTCATTGCTCCACGAAGCATTGGAGCCATATCCGAAATAATTTCGGTCAGAGTAACTGTATCTCTTCGTGATCGGCGCCTGGTTCAGGCGCGGAAATATCACATGCGACGCTACCGCAGGCAAGGCCCGGACTGGCGCTCCCGGAGGGAGCCTCAGTGCCCCGGCTTGGTAGGTTATTTGCTCAACAGCGTCAGTTGGTAACTCAAGCCGGCGGATCAGACTCAGCCCATTGATCATCTGGTAGAGCAGACGCCAAGACGCAGTCGCGTTGTTGTCCAGCAGCATTGTTATCTTGGTGAGTTGGTTGTTCTCCTGCTGGAACTTGAAAGCCAGCTTTTCTGCTGAATCGTCGGGCCATATAGTGATGCCCAGGACGCGCGCTGAATCGTCACGAAAATCTACCGCTAATAACTTCCGGGTTTCATCCCTGATCTCGCGTAACAGACGACGTCCCGCAATCGACGCGTAAGAAAGGTGGATAACCCGCCCCTCAGGAGAATAGATTTTCGAGACCAGCCATTCGTCCCGATTCAAGCCAGGGTTACTGAGAACCTCTAGCACGCCCGATTTATGCTCGACGATTATGTCGGTACCCAACCGACTGGTTTTCAGGTCATTGACCTTCTTGTCAGTAATCAGAAAGGCGTTATCGGAAAAAATAGCCCGATGACTGGCACCGCTAGACAGATTCAGTTGTCTGATTTTGCGGCTGTAACTAGAAAGTGCTATCTCCCACCCCACGCCAAAACCAAGATTAGTTGTTTGCAGCGCATTGAACTTTAAAACCAAAGGCAGCGGAGGGCCAGTCAAGGCATTCGCCAGGATATTGGATAGCGACAAACTAAAACTGTAAGTTCCTGTCCTGGGGTCGACACCCGAACTTATAAAGCTGAGAAAGTTATACGCACCCGAGTGCGCAATGGAAGAAGACAAAGCATTCATATGGATATTCCAATTGGCTCACAGGGGTGCCTTCAAGAGAAAGCACCTCTGCTTTAGGTAGCAAACTGATTTAATCTACACCCCGTTAAGCACCAACACTTCTACACGCAGGCCAGATAGCTAAACAGGGCACAGAAAATCGATTAGTATAATTCCAGATCAGTATTGAGACTGTCGGTCGACTTATACCGCACATTAACTCTGTGGTTATTACCATACATATCAACGGCGCTTATCGACGCCTCCCGGACTGGAGCAGACAGCTGACCTGGGTGGACCACAAGGGCTCGCGATACCACCACAACTGGCTGACCGACCTTTACATAACCGGATCGTATTTGCTGAGGGCCAATGACAATGCCACTGCTGTAATTAATACTGTACTCACCGGGCCTTGCAAAACCCGTAAATCCGGCTGGCGTGATGATATTTGAATTCCCCAACTTCACGAGAGAGGCCATGTGAAAGCTTCTAAACTCCATATTGACTCCCCCCACATTCAAGCCAAACGGCCTATAGTCGAACGATATAGTCCCATTGCTTTGGACTTCAAGAGCCTGAAAATTATAGTCTCCAGGCCTGTAAGTGGGAGAGGTCACGGGGGTCAAGGTTACTGAAGAGTCTTCTGAGGTAGTAAATATTACTCGATCTCCCCGGGTAAGTCTGGCACCTATATGAAGCGGCGCATCAGCTCTAGTGCGGACATACACATCCCTGTATTGGACATTACTATTGGTTGAGATGTCCATTAGATCAATTTCATCTTCCTCCTGAGCCGAACGGGTTTGTCCGGTTGGGAAGTAACGATATCTGCTATCCCGATTGTTACCCCAACTCCATCGACCAGCGGGAGTGATGGAAGGGGACTCTGTATACGCAATCGCTTGCCTGCTGTAATGATCGACCAATTCGAGACTGTTCATCTCTTTATTGCTTAATCGAACGATTTCGCCTTCCGCATCGACGGCACGAATAGCCACTCTGATCCTCACCTGCTGCAGCCCGTTCGCAAATAGCCGATCAGCGCCCGAACTAACAGTTAGAGAAAAAACCTCAAGCACCGTCCAGCTTTTAGCGTTGTTAATATCAATCATCTCATCATCCTTAATACCCTAGCGGGCGTTCCTTAGAGAAGTTTACCTAGCCTTGAAAGGCTGGACTCAAGCTATCGCAAAGCTGACAGATACCAACTCGCGACAGACTTTAACGCTTAAACAATCAAAAGACATCGCTGACTTAATTGACTTATCGCGTCTTGAATTCCAGCTTCATCCAATTCTAAATCTCTGTCTACCGCATGTAATCAATAGAAATAAACGACCTTCTAAAATCGTTAACCCCATCAACTTCAATAGTTAAAACACTACTTTAGAAGGGGAATATAGAGCCACGCTCTGTAGGACAAAGGTCCTTGTCATGAAGGACTATCCACAACCACCTTTCACCCCCCAAAAAAAACGCCGCATCCCTGCCAAGGATGCGGCGCTGAAGAACCGGGGGTTGTGGGCTAGCGAGCGAGATCATTCAACCGGGAATCAACCGTTTCGAGCACCCGTCGCAGTGCAAAGAGTTGCTCAACCTTTGCGTCAAGGAGAAGCTTTCCTACAAGCTGCTCCACTTGCACAAGCGGGTCGACGCTGGCAGGCAGGTTCAGGTGCTCCGGCAAGATCTCATCACCGCTGCTGACCAGCAGCGCAAAGTGGATGACGTTCTCCAGCTCACGGGTGTTACCTGACCAGTGATGGGCTTCCAGTACTTGCTGCGCTGCGTCGCTGATCAGCGGCACGGCCAGATTCAGGCGCTGGCTATAGATGCCGAGGAAATACTCGGCCAGTGGCAGAATGTTGCCCGGCTGCTCGCGCAAAGGCGGCAGTTCCAGGTGGCCTTCGCTGAGGTAGTGAAAAAGCCGCTCGTGGAATTTGCCAGCAGCAACGGCCTGAGCCAGATCGATGCTGGTGGCGGCGACCAGCCGCACGTCTACCGGGCTGGGTTGTTGCGCGCCGACGCGGGTGACTTCGTGATTTTCCAGAGCGGCCAGCAGCTTGATCTGGATTGGTAACGGCAGGTCGCCTATCTCATCCAGATAGAGCGTGCCGCCATTGGCTGAACCAAACCACCCTGCGCGGCTGCTGGCCGAACCACTGTGGGCACCGGCGGCATAGCCAAACAGTTCGGCGTCGGCATAGGTCGGGCTGATCGCGCCACAGTTGACCGAGACGAACAAGCCGGTGCGGTCGCTGCCGCGATGGATGTGCCGCGCCAGCAGTTCTTTACCGGTGCCGGACTCGCCACGAATCAGCACTGGCAAAGCGCGAGGTGCCAGTTGCTCCATTTCTTCACGTAGTTGGCGCGAACGCGGATCAATGAACACCAACGCCTTGGCGCGAATGCTAAGCGGGCTTTTTTCGGCATCGGGGAAGGTCAACAACGGCTGACCGAAGGTTTCGTTAAGGCTCATGGCAGACTCCCGCCCGAGCCTTGCGACGGCTCAAGCGTTAAAAAACAAAGTGGATCGGTGAGGCAAGCGCGATACGTCTCGCGCTGCGTAAGCTCATGCGCGACGCCGTGCGTGTTGTTCCATTCGGCTCTGCAGGCGGTACAGGTAAGCGAAGCCTTGTTCCCAGCGGCGATGTCCTGACTTGGTATTGATATGCCCGGCCTGGCTGAGAATGCCGGTTTCGGCGCCCCAATCGCGCGCCATCTCAAGGGCGCGCTGAGTGCTGACCGCCGCGTCGTTATCCGAGGTGACAATCTGGGTCGGGAATGGCAGCAGATCCTTCGGGATCGGCGCGAAGTTGCGCAACGCAGGCGAGCAGGCAGGCCGCTCGACGTCAGCAGGCGCGACCAGCAAAGCGCCCTGCACCTGACGCAGCGACTCCAGGGGAGCCAGTCGCGCCCAATGCGCAACGGTGATGCACCCCAGGCTGTGAGCAATCAGAATCACGGGCGTACTGTCGGCCGCGATACTGCGTTGCAACTCGCCCACCCAGTCTTCGCGACGCGGCTTGAGCCAATCGGCTTGTTCAACGCGCGTGCTGTTTGGCAGGCTGTTCTGCCAATGGGTTTGCCAATGCTCATCGCCTGACCCTTGCCAGCCTGGCACGATCAAATAGCGGATCGACTCGTTATGCATGGGGTCAGCCTCCTGCAGGGGTGCATTCATTGAGCGCAGTATAAGGAGGCGACATATATTCGTTAAGGAATAAGAAGCTATCAACCAATAACCAAAAAGAATATGCAAAGCAAAAAAAAGGGATTGTCCCCTGCCTAAGGAACAACCCCGATAAAAACTGCTATATGCGTGCCCGCCATCAGTGGGCACGGTTGAAGGTACTCAAGATTTGTTACAGATAGACGACGTTGCCAGTCCGATCCCACGAATGCTTGCGTGAAAGACGCGCTCCCACAGGCCGGCCTTGATCTCAAATTGATAATGAATCCGTGGGACCGAATTCATTCGGGAAGGCAGTATTTCTAGAGATACATAAGCTGAGGATGTACCGGTCTCTTCGCGAATGAATTCGCTCCCACCTGGATCAGCTCGCAGTGCAAACACAGGATCTGCCACAGGACCGCGTTCCAGTCAGATAATCAGGAGTGCCTCACCGCAAATCAAAGGCCTCATCGTCCAGCAACGCCAGTTGATAGCCGTCATCGCCCACCGCGTGAATCAGCTTGGGCAGGTAGCGTTCGTCGATTTTGGAGCGTAGGCGCTGGAGGGCGACGGTAACCGGACGAGGATCGTCATCAAAAATCTCTGCCGCGATTTGCTTGCGGGTAAGGACTTCGCCCTGGCGGCTCGCAAGTAGCTGCAACAAGGCAAACTCTCTCTCCCCCATGGAAATCCGCTGGCCGCCACGGCTGACACGCTGCAAGGTCATGTCTATTTCCAGATCAGCAATGCTGATGCTCGCCGCGTCGCCTGTCGGGCCACGACGCAGCAACTTGTGCACGCGGGCCAGCAAGTCTTCGTAACTGAAGGGCTTGAGCAGGTAGTCATCAACGCCAAGCTCCAGACCGCGCAGACGGTCTTCGATGGCATCCGGAGCGGTCAGGAACAACACCGGCGTTTCGCCGCGCTGACGGATCAGTTGCAACAGTTGCCAGCCATTGAGGCCGGGCAGCATGACGTCGAGAATGATCAGGTCGTAGTGTTGCTCTTCAACGAAATGGCGACCGTCCAGGCCGTTGAGCGCCACGTCCAGGGTAAAACCCGACTCGGCAAAGCCTTCGGCCAGCTCGTTCGCCGTGCTGGCATCGTATTCCACTAACAGCAGCCGCATGCATCACCTCGATTGTTCAGGCCTTCAGCATAACGATTTGGCGCGCAGGGCGTTGGCCGCTTTACGTAATTTGACCACATCGAAGATTTCCACCTGCTCGTCCACCAGACGCAGGATCTTGCGTTGATGCAGGTCCTGCAATACTTCAAGCAGCTCTTGTGGCGAGAGGTCCGCGGTGCGCTGCGCATCAATTTCGGCAAAGCTCATCAAACGTCGCGCATGACTGAGGTGACCATAACCTTCAGCCAGCATCAACAAACGCCAGGCCACGCGAGCCTTGGCGGGCAGCAATTTGATGCGCTCCGGGCGCAGCAGGTTGATGCCCATTTTCTGGCTGAGCAGGTCGGCGAAAGGGCGCCAGTGAGCAGGGTTTTTCTCCAGCAGTTCGTTGACCACCGGCTGTGAAACGTGAAGAAAGATGCTCTGTTCCATGGAGTAGACATCAAATCGACGAGGCATGCCGTCGAACAACGAGACTTCACCGAACCAGTAAGGCATGCGGATGCGCTCAAGACGCGGCACCAGACGTTGATCGGCAGCACCGCCGAAGCGAACAGAACCTTCTACCAGCGCATACAGCCCACAAGGCTCGTCCCCTTTTTCGAACAGGAATTTACCCGGTGTCTTGCGGGTCTGGCGAGCAGCGTCCAACAAGCTATCCTGCAAGGCGGCAGGCAGATGACTGAACCAAGGGTCGTTCATTAATCGCGAGCGCCATCCAGCTCCATTTGTCATGTATTGCTCCCTGTTACTGCTGATCACATCGCGTTAAAAACGAAACCGTAGCAGAATCGTTTATCGCTCAAAGAGGAATAATAATGAAAACCCTCACCGACCACCTCAGTCAATACGCGGCCTACCACCGCGACTCGCGGAATATCGCGACACACTTTGTAGGAATTCCACTGATCGTCGTTGCCGTCACGGTGCTGCTGTCCCGCCCGGGCTGGATAATGGGCGGTTTTTGGCTCTCCCCGGCAGCCGTGGTCGCGGTAGCCTCGGTGATCTTCTATTTACGCCTTGACCGGCAGTTCGGCGTGTTGATGGGCGTGCTGCTGGGCCTTTGCCTGTGGGCAGGCGCCGTCCTCGCGCAACAGGCGACCATGGTCTGGCTCAGCGCCGGAGTGGCTTTGTTTGTGGTGGGCTGGATCATTCAGTTCGTCGGCCATTATTACGAAGGCCGCAAACCGGCATTCATCGATGACATCAGCGGGCTGATTATCGGGCCGTTGTTTGTAGTGGCGGAGCTGGCCTTTCTAATGGGGCTGCGCAAGCCATTGCAGCATGCGATTGAAGAAAGATCAGGGCCCGTGCGCAAGCGGGATTTGAAGCCGGTGGTGTGAAGGCAAATCCAATCCGACGGCATCGCGCCAATCGGTGGAATTGCATAGAACTTGTGGGAGCGAGGCTTGCCCCGCGATAAGATCAACTCGGTCTCAAATACTGTACCGACCTTATCGCGGGGCAAGCC
>NZ_JAWHNU010000077.1:0-9761 GCF_032582135.1 Pseudomonas syringae group sp. J309-1
GGAAAATGCCCCGCATCTTTCGATGCGGAGCATTTTCTTAAATCTGAAAGGAGTTGGCTAGGTTTTCACACAGTCTGCACAGGTTTTGTGTGTGCTGCTCAATAGCGCCGTGCTGCCAAGGTTTGTCCTGATCAGGCACCTTGATGGCCGTTGTGCTCCCCCCGCAAGGGTTGTTAGAAAACTGACGACTGCGAAGATGACTCCAGCATATTTCGCAAGGTTTTATCGTCATGGACAATCCGCTGCACGACGTCAACGACGGGCTGAATGAGCCGGTCACCGGCGGTCTTTCTCCTGGCCGGTTGGCATTGGTCAAACAACTCATCACTGCTGACCTGAGCAAGAAAGTCTCTGTGCCTTTTCTGGCAGCGTCCTGCGAGTTGACGCGCAGTCATTTCTCGCGCTCATTCAAGCGCAGCACGGGCATGTCCCCCCAGGAATGGATTCGCAACCAGCGCATCGAGCAGGCCAAGCAACTGATCAAAGAGTCGGAAATGACCCTCACGCAAATCAGCGCCGAATGCGGGTTTTGCGATCAGGCGCATTTCTCTCATATGTTCAGCAAGACCGAAGGTACCAATCCCGCGCGGTGGCGGGGCCATGCACGCAAGTTGAAGGCGGCCAGCGTGCGTCAGGACTCGCGTAATTCCCGCCACATATGGACCTTGGAAATAAATCCGGTTGCGGTCGCTACGGCCAATGGCTCCAGGCCAAATGATGCGAATCCGTTGTGCTCGTAAAGCTTGCGTGCTGATGCATTGTTTTCACTGACAGTCAGTTGTACCAGCAACGTGTGTGGCCGCTTACGTGCATAGCTCAACGCCGCATCGATCAGTGACTGGCCCAGACCTTTGCCTTGCTGCCCGGCCACCACATACATGCCGAACAGTAAAACCTTGTGTCGCGCCCGTTGCCGGTTGCTGAAGGTCAGCCCTACCGCACCCAGGACGGCGTCACCGTCAGTGATGCCGAACACCACTTGCCCGGCATCTTCTGCCGCATTGAGCCGGTTTTCCCACCAGGACAAGGGCAGGGCCGCGCGCTCTTCTGTGGAGGAGGTGAATGCCTCGGGATGCCGTGTGTAGGCGTCCAGCATCAAATCTCGATAAGCCGCTGCGTGCCGGCCCTGCAAACGTTCAATCCTGAATGCACTGGACATGGCTTACACCACTGCGATCAGGTCAAGTTCAACGGTGGCGTTCTTCGGCAACTGATAGACCCCGACCGACGTGCGAGTGTGCGCACCGACGTCGCCCAGCACGAAGAACAGCACCTCAGAAGCCGCGTCGGCCACTTCGCTTTGCTGAGTGAAATCCTGGGCGCATTGCACGTACAGGTTCATGCGCAGCAACCGCTTGATCCCGTCCAGTGATCCCGCGCTGCGTTGCAGTAAGGCGAGCGCGCGCATCGCGCAGACTTTCGCCGCCAGTTGCGCCTGAGCCAGAGTGGTGTCGGCCCCTGCGCGTCCGGTGACGACTACCGTGTCGCCAACCCTGGGGATTTGCCCACTGATGTAAATCTCGTCGTTGTGCCGAATCAGCGGCACATAATTGCCGCCGATTTTGATCTCGCCATCAAAGCTGTAACCAAGTTGTTCGGCAATCAGGTTGAAGCGCTGGTCTGCTGACATGTCACGTCCCGTGGCGAAGATAAATCCAGTGCGGAGGGTGCCTTTATCGCCTCAAGCTCCTGACATTGGCAAGCGGTCAGGCGTGGATTCTTTGGTCGTAGCCGCCGTCACGAAGATGAGTCGCCCTCTAGCGGGCAATGCCAAGTAGAATCACGCTCCTGAAGGTTTTTAAGGTTTGCGGTGGTGGATGTACAGCAGGGCTTTATCCTGAGCCGACACTGGCGTGATACGCCCGAAGGCACGCAGGTGGAATTCTGGCTGGCGACCGATAACGGTCCCCGGCACATTCGCCTGCCTGTACAACCTTCGGTGGCGTTCATTCCTGCTGAACAGCGTGCTCGTGCCGAAGCCGTATTGCGCAGCGAGTCAGGGGTCGAGCTTCGTGAGCTGAGTCTGTGTGATTTCCGCCATCGCCCGGTGCTTGGGGTTTATTGCCAGCAGCACCGGCAACTGATGAACCTGGAAAAATCCCTGCGCAAAGGCGGGGTGGATGTCTACGAGGCCGATATCCGCCCACCTGAACGCTATCTGATGGAGCGTTTCATCACCGCCCCCGTGCAATTCAGCGGTGTTGCGGACAGTAATGGCACGCTGTGCGAGGCGCAGATCCGGCCTGCAGAACACTACCGGCCCCAGTTGCGTCTTGCGTCGCTGGATATCGAAACCACGGAAAAAGGCGAGTTGTACTCCATCGCGCTGGAAGGTTGCGGCCAGCGTCAGGTTTACATGCTGGGCCCCGCCAATGGCGATGATCGGGACGTCGACTTCGCGCTTGAATACTGCGACACCCGCAAGCTGCTGCTGGAGCGTCTCAACCAGTGGCTTGAGCTTCACGATCCGGACGCGATCATTGGCTGGAATGTGGTGCAGTTCGACCTGCGGGTACTGCACGAGCATGCTCAGCGACTGCAAGTGCCACTGCGCCTTGGGCGGGGCGGGGAAGCCATGGGTTGGCGCGAGCATGGATCACGCAACAATCACTTTTTCGCCGACGCCAGCGGGCGTCTGATCATCGACGGCATCGAGGCGCTGCGCTCGGCGACCTGGAGCTTCCCGTCGTTCAGCCTGGAAAATGTCGCCCAGACCTTGCTCGGAGAGGGCAAGGTGATCGATACGCCTTACCAGCGCATGGATGAAATCAACCGCATGTTCGCCGAGGACAAGCCTGCGCTGGCGCGCTACAACCTGAAAGACTGCGAACTGGTGACGCGCATCTTTGCCAAAACCGAGTTGCTGACCTTCCTGCTGGAGCGCGCTTCGGTCACGGGGTTGCCTGCTGACCGCAGCGGCGGCTCGGTGGCTGCGTTCTGTCATCTGTACATTCCGTTGATGCATCGCCAGGGCTTTGTGGCGCCCAACCTTGGCGAGCGCATGCCCGAGGCCAGTCCCGGTGGATTTGTCATGGACTCGCAGCCGGGGTTGTATGAGTCAGTGTTGGTGCTGGACTACAAGAGCCTTTACCCGTCGATTATCCGCACCTTCCTGATTGATCCGGTGGGGCTGGTCGAAGGCTTGCGCAATCCTTCGGACGAAGACTCTGTACCGGGTTTTCGCGGCGGGCGCTTCTCTCGCACCCGGCATTGCTTGCCCGCGATTGTCGAGCGGGTCTGGCAGGGGCGCGAGACGGCCAAGCGGGAGAACAATCAGCCGCTGTCTCAGGCCTTGAAGATCATCATGAACGCCTTTTATGGCGTGCTCGGTTCCAGTGGCTGCCGCTTTTTTGATACGCGGCTCGCGTCATCGATCACCTTGCGCGGCCACGAGATCATGCGCCGCACCCGGCAGTTGATTGAAGCCCAGGGTTATACGGTGATTTACGGTGATACCGACTCCACGTTCGTCTGGCTCAAAAGCCTGCACGGCGAGGAAGACGCGACCCGGATCGGGCGCACGCTGGTGCAACAGGTCAACCTGTGGTGGCGCGAGCATTTACAGCAGGAATATGGCCTGACCAGTGCCCTTGAACTGCAGTTCGAGACACACTTTCGACGCTTCCTGATGCCGACTATTCGCGGTGCGGAAGAGGGCAGCAAGAAGCGCTATGCCGGGCTGGTCAGGCGCGCGGATGGCTCCGATGAAATGATTTACAAAGGACTGGAAACGGTCCGCACCGATTGGTCGCCACTGGCCCGGGAATTCCAGCAGGAGTTGTATTCGCGGATTTTCCATCGGCGGCCGTATCAGGACTATGTGCGCGACTATGTGCGCCGTACCGTGGCGGGCGAGCTGGATGACTTGCTGATCTATCGCAAACGGCTAAGACGTCGACTGGATGATTATGAGCGTAACGTGCCACCTCATGTCCGGGCAGCGCGTCTTGCGGACGAACACAACGCAAGCCTGGGTCGTCCCAAGCAGTATCAGAATGGCGGCTGGATCAGCTATGTCATCAGCGTTGCCGGGCCTGAGCCTCTGGAAGTCAGGCATGCACCTATCGACTACGACCATTACGTCACCCGCCAGCTACAACCTATCGCCGAGGCCATCCTGCCATTCGTGGATGATGATTTCAGCACGCTGATTGGCGGGCAGTTGGGGTTGTTTTAGATCATTCCCCATCTAATTCTGAAATGCGATCCTCTGTGGGAGCAGGGCTTGCCCGCGATAAGGCCGGACGCGGTTCACTTTGGATCGCGGTGTCCTTATCGCGGGTAAGCCCGGCTCCCACAGGTAATTGCAGGCATCAGGTATCTCTGTGCCCGACCAACCGCTCCACCAACTCCGGCAACAATATCTCGCACGACATCTCAATCTTCAGATCCAGCAGTTCATCGGCGCGTGTCTTGCCGATGTTGATGGCAATCAGTGGCTTGCCTTGCTCGCTTATGGTCTTGCACAGGCGGAATGCGGAGTAAGCCATCAGTGACGAGCCCACTACCAGCAAGCCGTCAGCATGGGTCACATTTGCCAAAGCTTGTGCAGCGGTAGGCGGCGCAACGTTTTCGCCGAAAAACACCACATCGGGCTTGAGGCGCTGGCCATTGCAGTGCGGGCAATGTGGTACCTGAAAACGCGTCTCGAATGCGGGGTCGAGCAAGGTATCGCCATCTGGCGCCTGCACCGCGTCAACGCCTGCCAGGTAGGGATTCTGCGCTTCCATCAATTGCTGAATCGCGGCGCGATCAAAGCGCTCGCCGCAGTCCAGGCACAGCACCCGGTGCAGGCTGCCATGTAGCTCGACGACGTCAGTGCTGCCAGCCTGATCATGTAGCGTATCGACGTTTTGCGTGATCAAACCGCTAATGTAGCGATGAGATTGCAGCGTCGCCAAAGCGCGATGCGCCGCATTGGGTTGAGCAATCCGCACCCGCGGCCAGCCCAGCATCGCCCGCGCCCAATAGTGTCGCCGCGCTTCAGGTGAGCCGAGAAACTCCTGGAACATCATCGGTGCCTTGCCGCGCCTTACACCGTCGGTATCCCGGTAATCAGGAATACCCGACGGTGTGCTGATGCCTGCCCCGGTCAGGACCACAAAACGTTTTTGCGCCATGAGCGTGTAAAGCGTTTCGACCGGGGCGGTGGATGGGCTGTCCAGCATGATGGGTTCTCCGCGTGGCGTGAGTTGTATCTGACCCGGCGGATGCTTGAATGGTGCCCTCTACAACAGATTCACGGTCTGGACATGACCATCAGGCGCACGGCCATCAGGGTCAGCACCGCTGCAAGCACTCTGTGTTGTAGCTTTCCTAACCGTTCTTTGCCCGCAAACCAACGATTGATGGTGCTGCCAAAGGCACCCAGTACGGCATGGAAGACAAACGCAATTATCGTCAGCACCAGGCCGAGCACGATCAGTTGTTGGGCGATCATGCCGTTGGAAGGCGTCACGAATTGCGGCAGGAAAACGATAAAAAACAGTAGTCCCTTGGGATTGAGCAAGCTGTTGAGCATCGACCTGACGAACACTGTTCTCAGCGAAACCTTGTTATCGATGACGTTTTTGCCCGGCTTGCCGCCTTGCAGGGCTTTCCAGGCCATCCACAACAGGTAGACCGCGCCGACATAACGAATGATGTCGAAAGACGGCGGCCATGCCGCGACCAGACCGGTCACCCCGGTTGCGGTCAGTATCGTCAGCACGATATCCGCGGCGCCGATCCCCAGCGAAACGGCCAGACCGCCGCGCCACCCATAAGTAAAACCGTGGCTCATGACAAACGCCATATTCGGCCCCGGTGTGATCAACAGAAGCATCACCGCGCCGCAGAATAAAGACAGTGTCTGAAGGTCGATCATGGGCTGCTTCCTTTCATTGATATCGTTCGCTGACGGTAGCGGATCGCGCCGGGCAGGCTGCGCTAGAGTTGCTCGCGATTTTTGTGCAACAGTTTTTTCCGGGCTTTACCTTGCCCGGTTTGAAATGAGAGTCTCGCCGCCTTGGCGTTTTCAGAGTGGGCAGTGATGAGTCGTTATTCGTTCAAACAGGTTGATGTATTCAGTCGGCATGCCCTCAAGGGCAACCCGCTGGCCGTGGTGCTTGAGGCTGAGGCACTCAGCGAATCAACCATGGCCGCGTTCGCCCACTGGACCAACCTGAGTGAAACCACTTTTGTGCTTAAGCCCCAGCATCCCGAGGCGGATTATCGACTGCGGATCTTCACCACGCAGTATGAGTTGCCGTTCGCCGGGCACCCGACGCTGGGCAGTTGCCATGCCTGGCTGGAGAGTGGCGGGCAGCCTAAAGGGGAGGAAATCATTCAGGAATGCGGCATAGGTTTGGTGCGGATTCGTCGCCAGGGCAAACAACTGGCGTTTACTGCACCCGCGTTGTTGCGTTCTGAGCCGGTCGAGGCTGGGTTGCTGGAGCGGATTCGCGCTGGAATGGGGCTGGTTGACGGTGCGATTCTTGACGCCCGCTGGGTTGATAACGGTGCTGGATGGTTAGCACTCAGGCTCGCGGACAGAGCCAGCGTACTGGCGCTGAAACCGGATTATGCGCAGTTGGGCGGTCTGGCGATTGGTGTGTTCGCGCCTTGGGATCCGCTACTCGATGGGGTTGAAGCGCAATTCGAAGTCAGAGCGTTCATCCCGGGTGACGGCATGCCTGAAGATCCGGTGACCGGGAGCCTCAATGCCGGTATCGCGCAATGGTTGTTGAGTGCCGGGCTGGCAGAGGACAGCTATGTGGTCAGCCAAGGCACGGTGCTGGGCAGGCAAGGTCGGGTTTACGTGCAGCGTCTTGGTGACGACATCTGGATTGGCGGCGAGGTGGTGACGTGTATTGAGGGTGGGGTAGAACTGGCATGAGACTTTACAAACGGGCCGCCATGTTTGCCCGCAACTAATGCACTAAACAAACCCAATGGGACCGGCTTTGGTGTACCGGTTAAAGTCGTTCCCACTAACTATGTTCCATTCAGCGGGTTAGTTTGCAGGTTATTGCCGCCGTGCTCGGCAGTAAAAAACCATCAGGATTTAACGGCTTGCTCTTCAGACACGGAAAGAGTGCTGATCAAGCGTTTGATGTCTTCCTGTACATCCAGAGGTAAACCGTCCAGCTCGGTTAACACTTTCGACTCGCCTGCGGAAATGGAGTCGATGGCCAGTAACTCCCGGGAACCGGTAATGACATACAAAACATCGACCCCGGCCTTCGCAACCGCTCTGAGGTATTCGGCATTGGGAAAGCGCTTGCCTCGTTCGTAAAGCCCTTGAGCATTGGCTTCAACCCCGCCAACCAAACCCAGGTCTCGCTGAGAAAGATCGAGACGCTTTCTTTCCAACTTGAGTCTTATGCCCATGCCTTCCATTTGGTGATTTCCTGATGCTGATCCACTTCGATGAGAAGGTAGTTGTTTGAAGTGTGTCGCAGATTACCAAGAAGGTCTTGATGTTTGAAGGCTTTGATAGCAACTGATGAACGGTGTAGCGCTCTAGGACCAGGCAATTCCCGGACCGCGTGCGATACGCTTGCCGGGCCTTGCGGCGACCTGACTGGCCTGACCGTCACGTTGTTTGCCGGTTCTCGCCTCACTGATTAAAGCAGGAATTAAAGGACCTTCAGGCAGGTTTTTCCAGAAGCGGCTTGGAAAGTGGCCTTCCATGACCTTGGGGTTCAGGCGTGCCGGGTTGAAGATGTGACTGTAATAGGTCAGCCACAGCTCCCCACCCGGATCCTCGGCGTTGCGCGCCAGTTGTTGCCAGGCAGGCGGGCAGACACGCTGATGGATCAACTGGTGACCATCGTAGTAGACGCCGTCTTTGGGTGTGGCAATCATCCACCGATGCTGCCCCATACGGCCGATAAAATGCTGACTGGCGCTGTGCAGGATGTCGTGAGCAGGTTCGTGCCACGCGACGTATTGTGGCTGCGCAAATTGCGCTGGCAGCTCAGATTCGGGCAGTGCAACAAAACGCAGAAATGCGTGCAGATGATGGGCTTCCCGGCTGACTTGCTTGATGCGTCGATGCAGCTCGCTGCCCAGCTTGTCGCCCGCCAGCATCGCGGTGCGATCCCCGTGACTGACGCGCCAAAGCACCTCATACAACAGGCTCCAGCGCTGATCGCCGCGAAATTGTGAAGCGCTTTCCAGCAACTGCAGAAGGGCCAGCGGGATCCGGGCCTGAAACGGGCCTTGTTGTTCCGGGTAGCTGTGATCAGAACCGAACAGGTCGCTGCCGTCGCTGGATTTCCAGCTCACCTGACTTGGATCGACTTCATGGCTGAGCAGCCAGCGTGCCTGCTGTCGCCAGTTGTCGAACAGGTCGTCGCAATCCAGGCAAATCATCCCCATAACCCCATTTGCTGCGGAGCTGGGCGGTCGCGCAACAACATGTGCAATGACTCGCTGCTGCTCTCTGCCTGAGTCGGGTGATAGTCGCAGGTAATGATGAACGGTTTGGCCTTGGCCAGTACACAGCGCATGCGTGTCAGGTCTTCGTAGCGGATTCGACGCTGACGGCGTAGCTCCAGCAAACGGTTGGTGGTGCGGATACCGATGCCTGGGATTCGCGCAATCTGTGAGGCGTCGGCGCGGTTGAGGTCCATGGGGAAGAGGCTGCGGTTGTTCAGGGCCCAGGCCAGTTTCGGATCGATGTCCAGTGCCAGATCACCGGCGCCCTGAAACAACTCCTTGACCTTGAAGCCATAGCCACGCAGCAGGAAATCCGCCTGATACAGACGGTGCTCGCGCATCAGTGGCGGGGCGGCCAACGGGACACTTTTCGGGCTGTTGGGGATGGGGCTGAACGCGGAGTAGTAAACCCGGCGCAGGCCGTAATTGCCGTACAGGGATTCGGCGCTGGTGAGAATGGTACTGTCGTCGGTTTCGTCAGCGCCGACGATCATTTGCGTGCTTTGCCCGGCAGGTACAAAGCGCGGCGCACGTGGCTCGTTGAGGATGGTTTGCTGTCCGGTGTGAATGGTCTTCATCGCCTGCTTGATCGTGACGACGTTTTTTTCCGGAGCCAGGGTTTTCAAGCCGTCATCGGTGGGCAGTTCGATGTTGACGCTCAGGCGATCAGCGTAACGGCCGGCCATTTCGATCAGTGCCGGGTCAGCGTCCGGGATGGTCTTGAGGTGGATGTAGCCACGAAACTCATGGACCTCCCGCAGTTGACGCGCCACTTCGATCAACTGCTCCATGGTGTAGTCGGACGAACGAATGATTCCGGAACTGAGGAACAGTCCGCTGACACAATTACGTCGATAAAAATCCAGTGTCAGGGTGACCACTTCTTCGGGGCTGAAGCGGGCACGGGGTACGTCGCTGGAGCGGCGATTGACGCAGTATTGGCAGTCGTAAAGACAGAAGTTGGTCAGCAGGATTTTCAGTAGCGAAACACAGCGTCCATCAGGCGTATAGCTGTGGCAGATACCCATGCCGTTGCTCGAACCCAGCCCGGTCTTACCCTCCGAACTGCGCTTGGGTGCACCGCTGCTGGCGCATGACGCGTCATACTTGGCGGCATCCGCAAGGATGCTGAGCTTGTCGATCAGCTGCATGGGAAACTCCGATACTGTTTGCATGTACAGTATCGGGTTCAGGTGTGGGACGCAATGTCCTGCGGTCGGGTGAATAAGTGGCTTGCTTGAAGCCATTGCATTATTTGAATTGGAACGCAGTCCCATGTGGGAGCGGGTGGGGGGGGGCGGCGGACGGGGTGAGGTAGGTGTAGCGATAGGAACCAA
>NZ_JAWHNU010000077.1:9771-24563 GCF_032582135.1 Pseudomonas syringae group sp. J309-1
CTCCATGCCCGCCCGCCCGGGCCGGCGGGCGCGCCGGGGCCGCCCCGTCGCGGCCCGCCGCCCCCCGCCCCCCCCCCCCCCGCTCCCACATACGATCCCATTCCAATTCTGATAATTCTTTTGGCGAAGAAAAACCTACAGCCCCTGACTCCCACGAATCAGTTCATAAGCCCGGCGTGCCAGCGGGTTGACCGTGTTTGGCCTGATCCACAGATGGTAGGTCACGTCCGGCAGGCGCGGCAGACCGTCGTTTTCACCCAGTACGCGCATGTCCGGGCCGAGCATTTCCATGCTTCGTGCCGTCACACCCAGTCCCGCGCGAGTGGCGGCCTTGACGCCGATCAGGTTGGATGCCAGATACGCCTGACGCCAGGGGATATTGGCGCGCTCAAGGGCTTCCAGCGCATAACGTCGGTAAATGCTCGGCTCATCTATCAGGATGAGCGGCAGCGGCTCGCCCGGCTCGTGAATGTACCCTGCAGAACAGATCCACCAGACCGGCGACGTGCGCAAGGCAAAGCCTTCAAGGTCCGGATCTTCGCGAGTGGAAATGACCAGGTCCACCTTGCCGCGATGTAGATCATCCATCAGAAACGGGCTGCGGCCGACGTCGATTTCCAGCCGAAGACGCGGTGCCGAGCGTGCGATGTGGCTGAGAATCGGCGGCAAAATCGTATCGGCGATATCGTGAGGTGAGCCTATGCGCAGCACGCCACTCAGGCTGTCTTCGCGCAGGGAATTGAGCGCTTCGTCATTGAGCGACAACATTTGCCGGGCATGACGCAACAACTGGCGACCTGGCTCGGTGAGCTGTTTCTGGCGGCCCTGTTTCTGGAACAGACTGACTCCCACTTGCTGCTCCAGACGCTGCATGTGCTGGGTCACGGATGATTGTGTACGTGCCAGTCGGGCTCCGGCTTCAGCGAAGCTGTTGTGGTCAACCACGGCAATGAAAGTGCGCAGCAATTCCAGATCAAGTGTCGTGTTGGGCGGATGGTTCAGCATGGGGATATGGCTCGATTCATATCAATCAGACAGCTCAATACATTACGTATTTTTATGTAATGTCGGTCAGTGTTTTTTAGAAACCTCATAAGGGGCCCGTTTTACGAGCTTATAGCTTTTTTGTTTGAAGCTGGAATACAGAAAGTTATAACCATATTTGATATTTGAATTTCCGTTAATCGTTGCCGCTACCTAGGATGCCCACACATCAGGTCGGGGTACGCCGACCATTAACAGGGAATGATTATGCCGACCACTCGCACGCCAGTTTCTCGTTTTATACCCGTCATGCTGAGCGCTCTGGTTTCGTTCGCGGTCAGCGGCCTGGCCCAGGCCGATGCAACGCTGGACAAAATTGAAGCCCGGCACAAGGTCGTGGTGGGGGTTCTGCTTTCCGGTGGGCCGTTCGGTTCTATCGATCCGTCCAGCCAGAAGCCAAAAGGGCTGAACGTCGATCTGGCCGAAGACATCGGCCGTCGTCTGGGCGCAGAAGTCGAACTGGTGCCGGTCCTGCCCGCCAACCGCTTGCAGTTCCTGCAGCAGGGCAAGGTGGATCTGTTGATCGCCAATATGGAATGGACCGCTGAGCGTGGGCAGATTCTGGGTTCGGTGCCGACGCCTTTCTATCGGGTTGGCGGTACGGCAGCGGTGCTGAAAGACAGCAAGATCAATACCTGGCAAGACCTCAAAGGTCAGCCGGTGTGCACCTCCCAAGGCAGCAGCTACGTCAAGCCGCTCACTGAGTTTGGTGCTGAGCTCAAGGCGTTCAAAAGCTCCTCGGAATCGCTACTGGCGCTGCGTGGCAACAACTGCGTAGCCGCGGTTCATGACTCCACCCTGATCAATCCGTTGTTGGCCAGCAATCCTGAGTGGAAGGACTACCGCGCTATCGCGCCAGAACTCAATCCCGCACCGTCCGTGATCTGGACCCGTCAGGGCGAAACCGACACCCAGGCCAAACTGGACGGCATCGTCAAGGACTGGCACCGCACCGGCTTTCTGATCGAGGCCGAGAAGCGCCACAACATCACCCCGGCATCGCCTGCGCTGGTTGAGCTGCATGCGCAGTTCAAGGGGTAACGATTCGATTTGTTGATCCTTTGTGGGAGCGAGGCTTGCCCGCGATGCATGAGACGCGGATGGAAGAGACACCGCGTTATCGTTTATCGCGGGCAAGCACCGCTCCCACAGGATGCACTATTCCAAATGACCGACTTCGGTTACCAAGGAAACACCCATGAACACCTTCTTCACCCGCAAAACCCTCACAGCCCTCGGGCTGGTGCTCTGCGCCGGGCTTGCCCATGCCGACGCGACACTGGACAAGATTCAGCAGCGTCACAAGATCAGCATCGGTGTGATTCTCAGCGGCCCGCCATTCGGCACTATTGACCCAGCCACCGGCGCGCATCAGGGCTACAACGTCGAACTGGCCAAAGGCATTGCCAAACAGTTGGGCGTCGAGCTGGAAACCGTCTCCGTGCTGGCCCCCAATCGTGTGCAATTCCTGCAGCAGGGCAAGGTTGATCTGCTGATCGCCAACATGCAGTACACCGATGAGCGTGCCGGGATTCTCGATTACGTGCCCACGCCTTATGAAGAAGTCGGCGGTGCAGCACTGATTCGCAAAGACGCGGGAATCAGCAAGTGGGAGGACCTCAAGGGCAAGCCGGTGTGCGTGTCCCAGGGCAGCAACTTTATCAAACCATTGCAGGAAACCTACGGCGCGCAAATCAAGGCGTTCCGCAGCCAGTCCGAATCGCTGTTGTCGTTGCGCGGCAACGGTTGTGTTGCGGCAGTCCATGTCAGCCCCACCATGCATGCACTGCTCGGCGAAGAGGAGTGGGCTGATTACTCAACCCCTTTGCCTACCGACCTGATCCCGTCCAACTCGGTGATCTGGATCCGCAAGGGCGAACATGACGTGCAAGCCAGACTCGACGCCATTGTGCGTGACTGGCACCGCAGCGGCTGGTTGATCGAAGTCGGCGAACGCACCGGGATGGCACCTTCCCAGGCCTTGCGCGACCTGCACGAGAAATTCCGTAACGCCGCACCGTTGGCCGTCAAGCAATGAGTGCAGCCCTGTTCGAGGCGTTGCAGCAACTGCTGGGCGCCAGCCATGTGCAGAGCGGTGAAGACGCCGTGCAGCAACTGACCGACAAGCAGGGCAGTTATGTCGGGCGGGCCGTGGCTATCGTGCATCCCGCCGATACCGAACAAGTCGCAGCGGTTGTGCGTTTGTGTGTTGCGCATCAAGCGCCGATTGTGGTGCAAGGCGGCAACACCGGGTTGATGGGCGCGGCGACACCCGATGCCAGTGGCACGGCAGTGCTGGTGTTGCTTGATCGTCTGAATCGGGTGCGAGAGGTGGATACCGATAACGACACTTTCACGGTTGAAGCCGGTTGCATCCTGCAAAACCTGCAGGAGGTGGCGCGCAATGTGGACCGTCTATTTCCGCTCAGCCTGGGTGCAGAGGGCAGTTGCACCATCGGCGGCAATCTGGGCACCAACGCAGGTGGCACCGCGGTGCTGCGTTATGGCAATACCCGAGAGTTGACGTTGGGTCTGGAAGTGGTGACCGCCGAAGGCAAAATCTGGCATGGCCTGCGCGGTTTGCGTAAGGACAACACCGGCTACGACCTGCGCGATCTGTACATTGGCAGCGAAGGCACCCTGGGCATTATCACGGCCGCGACCTTGAAACTGTTTCCTCTGCCCAAGGCTCAGGCGACAGCTTTCCTGGCCTTTGAGTCGCTGGCGCAGGCCGTGAGCTTCCTGTCCCATGCCCGCGCCGGATTTGGCGCAAGCCTGACGGCGTTCGAGTTGCTGACGGCTGATTGCCTGGCGTTGTTGCGCGAGCAGTTTCCGGACGGTCCAAAGCCTTTTTTCAACGCCGCGCAACCCTGGTTTGCGCTGTTGGAATTGTCCGATAACCACAGCGAAAGCCATGCCCGACAATCGTTTGAAGGGGTGTTGGGTGCTGCATTCGAAAGCGATTTGCTGGCCGATGCCCTGATCGCCGAAAGCCTCGCCCAGAGCGAAGCCCTGTGGTTGCTGCGCGAGAACATGAGTGACGCGCAGAAACGTGCCGGTCGCAACATGAAGCACGATATCTCTGTGCCGATCTCACGTGTGGTGGAGTTCGTTGCTCACACCGATGCTTTGCTGCAGGAACACTTTCCCGGCGTGCGCAACTTCACCTTCGGCCATCTGGGCGACGGCAACCTGCATTACAACGTGGCCCATCCGCTGGATTCGACGGTTGAGGCGCACATGGCCAATTACGCCGCCCTGAGTGCTCTGGTGCACGACAGTGTTCATGCCTTCGGCGGTTCGATCAGTGCCGAACATGGCATTGGTCAGCGCAAGTTGCAGATGCTCACTCACTACAAAAGCCCGGTAGAACTGGACCTGATGCGTCGCATCAAGCAGGCGCTGGACCCGAAAAACCTGCTCAACCCCGGCAAAGTTCTGGTGGTTGGCGAACAGGGAGAAGCGCCATGAGCGTGCGTCTGTCAAAGCGCGTGCAACGCGTCACGCTGTCGGCCAATGCTGCCGCCAAATCCCGTGTCACCGCCTTGCGTGAAGCGGGAGTCGATATTCTCGATCTGACAACGGGCGAGCCGGATTTCGATACCCCGGAACACATCAAACAGGCCGCCTGTGCGGCGATTGCGGCGGGCGACACCAAATACACGGCGACCCCCGGCGTAAAAGCCTTGCGCGATGCTGTGCAGCGCAAACTGCAGCGGGAAAATCGCCTGGACTACGCGCTACCTTCCATCGTGATCGCCAATGGCGCCAAGCAGATTATCTATAACGCCTTCGCTGCGACCCTGGATGACGGTGATGAAGTGCTGGTCCCTGTGCCGTACTGGCCGTCGTTTCCGGATAGCGTGCGTTTCAGCGGTGGCGAACCGGTCTTCATCGAATGCCCGTTGGAACAGGGCTGCAAACTGACGCCTGCCCAACTGGAAAACCACATCACCGAGCGCACCCGCTGGCTGATCCTCAATGGTCCCGGCAACCCAAGCGGCGCTGTCTACAGCGAAGCCGAGTTGCTGGCGCTGGCCGATGTATTGCGGCGCCATCCGCAGGTTCTGGTGTTGCTCGACGAGCTGTATGAACACATTCGGTTTGATGACCGTCAGGCGTTGAACCTGCTTAACGTCGCGCCTGACCTGCAATCACGCTGCTTGCTGGTGGGTGGAGTTTCCAAGACTTATGCCATGACCGGTTGGCGGATCGGCTTTGGCGCGGGTCCGCAAACACTGACGACCGCGATGACTGTCGTCCAGTCCCAGTCCACCTCCGGCGCATCGTCGGTCGGCCAAGCCGCGGCACTGGCGGCATTTGAAGGCGGCTTGGGTTTCCTGCCGGAACAGGTCGCCGCCTATCACCAGCGTCGTGATCTGCTGGTTGCAGCGTTGCGCGATGTGGACGGGTTGCAGGTGCTGGAACCGCAAGGCGGATTCTTTGTGTTTGTCCGCTGCGCCGGTTTGCTCGGTCGTTATCGTCCGGACGCCCAGCGCATTGATAGCGATGCCGATGTGGTCGACTGGTTGCTTGAGTCGGGCGTTGCGGGCGTGGCCGGAAGCGCTTATGGGCTGTCGCCATGGTTTCGGCTGTCGATTGCGACTGCAACGGCCAGTGTTGCCGAGGCCGGACGTCGCATCGCAGCGGCCTGCGCCCGCTTGCACAGCGAGGTCCCCGCATGAGTCATTGGCTGGAACTGTTCGTTCACTGGGCCGCCGGGTTCGGGCTCAACTACAACTTTTTGCTCGACGCCTATCAGCGCGGATCCATGGTGGACGGAGCGCTGACCACGCTGTTGCTGTGCGCATTCACCATCGTTGGCAGTTTGCTGGTCGGGGTGGTGTTGGCGGCGATGCTGACGTCGGGCAAAGCGTATCTGGCTACACCCGCACGGGTTTTCATTGAAGTGACCCGCAACACGCCGACGCTGGTGCAACTGTATTGCGCGTTCCTGGTGCTGAACATGTTGCTCACTCAAGCGGTCGGTGCGGCGAACCCGCTGACGCCGTTTGCCTGGGTGGTGATCGTGATTTCCCTGCACAAGGGCGCGTTCCATGCCGAAGCATTGCGCGCCGGTATTGAAGCGGTGCCGTCGGTGACCATGGAAGCCGCCAGCTCGCTGGCATTCAGCAGTCGTCAGTTGCTGTGGAATGTGCAACTGCCATTGGCGTTGCGGTTTGCCTTGCCATCACTGATCAACAACCTGATTGATCTGGTGAAGATGACCGCAGTGGCGTCGGCCATTGCCGTCGGCGATATCACCTACGCGGCAATCATGATCTGGACCCAGAGCGACAACGTGCTGGAGTTGATGATTCTGATTCTGTCGTTTTTCGGCTTGCTGAGTTTCGTCGTCAATTGTGTAGGCCGCGCCCTTGAAGCGCGCCTGAGGATGCCCGGTTATGGCCACTGATTCTTCCACTGTGGCGGTGCCGCTGGCCTGGCCGCGCCGCCATATGGGCAAGCTTGCGCTGCTCGTCGCTGCAGTTGCCTGGCTGATCCTCGCTGCGCCGCAAAGCCCGGTGTTCATGGCGTTGATGCAATGGTCGCCCGCGTTGGCCAAGGGCTTTGGACAGAACATTCTGATCAGTCTTGTCGCGATTGGCCTGGGCACCTTCGCCGGGCTGTTGATCGGTGCGCTGGCCTTGTCGCCTAGCTGGATATTGCGTCTGCCCGCGCGGATCTGGGTGCAGATTTTCCGCAATGCGCCCTGGCTGGTACTGATCTATTTCACCACGTACGTATTCCCGTTCGAGATTCATATCGGCAGCTCGTACATTTCGTTTCCCGACTGGGTCAAGGTCACCATCGGTCTGGCTTTGCCTGCCAGCGCCAACGTCGCGGAGATATTCCGTGGTGCGATTGGTTCGATCCCCAGCACCCAGTGGGAGGCCGCGCGTTCACTGGCGTTCACCCGCTGGCAGATCTTCACGTCGATCATGCTGCCGCAGTGCTTCAAGCGCATGTTGCCGCCGTGGATGAACCTCTATGCGGTCATCACTATGGGCACTGCGCTGGCTTCGCTGGTGGGGGTGCATGACGTCATCGATACGGCGCAGATCGCCAGTAATACCGTGAATCAGACCGGGTTCACGGTGCTGATTTACCTGAGCCTGTTGGCGTTGTTTTTCGCCTACTGCTATCCGATTTCCCGTTTGACTCAACGTCTGGAGCGCCGTTATGCCTTCTACTGATATAGCGTCCAGCCCTCTGGTCAGCCTGCGCGATCTGCATTTGTCGTTCGGTACCAATCACGTGCTCAAAGGTATCGACCTGGAAGTGCAACGAGGTCAGGCAGTGTCGATCATCGGCCCTTCAGGCTCGGGCAAATCGACCATCCTGCGTTGCATTACCGGTTTGCTACAGACCCAGCGCGGCACCATCCAGGTTGGTGCGACTGAGGTCAACAAGCTGGCCACCGAGGCCGACCGCATCGAGCTGCGCAAACGGGTTGGCTTCGTTTTTCAGCAATACAACCTGTTCCCGCATTTGTCGGTACTGGAAAACCTGGTCATTGCCCCGCGCAAAGTGCTGGGTGTCAGCCGTGCCGAGGCCGAGCAACAGGCTCGCGCGCTGCTGGCCAAGGTTCGCATGGAACACAAGGCGGATGCTTATCCCGGTCAATTGTCCGGCGGTCAGCAGCAGCGTGTGGCGATTGCCCGGGCGTTGGCCATGCGGCCTGAACTGATCCTGTTTGATGAAGTGACCTCGGCCCTGGACCCGGAAACGGTCGGCGAAGTGCTGACCGTGATCCGTGAGCTGACGGAGGAGGGCATGACCTGCGTGCTGGTCACCCACGAAATGCGCTTCGCGGAAGAAATCAGCGACGTGGTGTATTTCACCGAGAACGGCCTGATCGTTGAGCACGGCAGCGCCGAGCAGATTTTCCAGCGGCCGGTGAGCGAGCGTACCCAGGAGTTTCTGCGTCATGCACTGGGTGATTCCGGTCGACGTCCGGCGGCACAGAATGACCCGTATGTGTTGAGCAATCTGAGCCGGTACAGCATTTCTGTTTGAGGCTGTAAGAGGAACCCCAAACTGTTTTGATTTGAAATTCTTTTCCAGGTGGGAGCTGGGCTTGCCCGCGATATGCGTTGCCTGTATAGCGGGCAAGCCCGGCTCCCACAGGGGAAACATTTCAGTTCAAGAGTTAACCCAGGAGTATTTATGACCATTGAAAACCGTGCCGAAGCCATCGAAACCCTTTTGCAGCAAGTGCGTGTGATCAACGACCGCGGCGTAGACCGGGCGGCGTTGCAGGAAATCATCGCATTGCTGGAAGGCCTTGCCACTCGCCATGACCTGTTCAACTTCGACACGTTTCCCTCGCCGGTGCCGGGCGCGGGTTCAACGGCTTTTCGCTATCGTTTGAACGACGACGGTAATACGCCAACGCTGTACATGAACTCGCTGCTGCCCGGTAAAAAAACCTTGCCTCACAACCATGAGACGTGGGCAGTGATCGTTGCTGTGCAAGGTCAGGAAATCAACTACGTCTGGGGCCGCACCGACGACGGCAGCAACCCGGAGTACGCCAGACTTGAGCTGGAAAAAGAAGTCGTGGTGCAGCCAGGTACACCGATAGGTTTTCTCGGCGAAGACCTGCACGGCATTCGCGTCGAGGGCGAAACGCCGACCCTGCATTTCCATTTATATGGCCGCCCGCTGGAGTCGTTGAACGGCCGGTTTGGCGTGAACGAAGAGGGCCGCGTGCTGAATTACAACGCCTCGCAGATGGAACCTTCGATCAAGGCTTACGCGTGATTGATGTGCTCCGTCTGCGTGCCTGTGGCAGGGCTGGGGTAATCGGTTAACCGGCAGTTGGTTTGTGCGATAAATAATGGCGCGGTGTGACTTATATCCACGTTTCATCTATCGCGGGCAAGCACCGCTCCCACAGGTCCTCTGCTCACTCGAGAGCAGCACCGCTCCAACAGGTCCTGCATCAATACAACAATTTGTGAGATTCCATGAGCCAAACCATCACACCAGCGCAACTGCAACAGTGGCTTTTCGACGGGCAGGAAATTGCCCTGTTTGATGTGCGCGAGCACGGTCATTACGGCGAGGCGCATTTGTTCCATGGGCAGAATCTGCCCTACAGCCGTCTGGAAATCGAAGCGCCGCGTCTGGCGCCCAATCCAGCTGTGCGTCTGGTGATTTATGACCAGACCGGCAGTGACGTCGCTCCACGCGCTGCCGCTCGTCTTGCCGCGCTGGGTTATCAGCAGGTATCTATCCTGCAAGGCGGCGCCGATGGCTGGCAGGCGGCGGGTTTGCAGCTGTTTGCCGGTGTGCACGTGCCGTCCAAGGCATTTGGCGAACTGGTGGAAGAGGCCAGTCATACGCCGCACATAAGCGCCAACGAACTGGCCCAATGGCAGGCTCGTGGCGAGCCGTTGCTGGTGCTCGACGGTCGGCCATTCGACGAATACCGCAAGATGACCATTCCCGGCTCCATCTGCTGCCCTAATGGCGAACTGGGCTATCGGCTGCCTGCGCTGATTAACGACGAAACCACACCGATTGTCGTGAACTGCGCGGGTCGCACCCGTAGCATCATCGGTGCACAGACGCTCATCGATCTGGGCGTGAAAAACCCGGTCTACGCCCTGGAAAATGGCACTCAAGGCTGGTACCTCGCTGACCTGCAACTGGAACATGGCAGCGCTCGGCGGTATCCTGATCACGTTGCGGTGGAATCCCTCGGCAAACAGCGCGAAGCCGCTCAGGCACTGGCGCAAAAAGCCGGTGTAGAAACGGTCAGCGCCGATCAGGTTGCCAGATGGGCGGAAGATCAAAGCCGCAGTCTGTTCCTGTGTGACGTGCGCACTGCTGAAGAGTTTGCTGCGGCGACATTGCCGGGTGCGCAACATACTCCGGGCGGGCAGTTGATTCAGTCCACTGACCTGTACATCGGCGTGCGCCATGCGCGCATCGTGCTGATCGATTCCGACGGCATCCGTGCGCCAATCGTCGCTGGCTGGCTGCGTCAGTTGGGGCATCAGGCTTATGTGCTGGCGGACGGCATCAGCAGTGGTCTGGCGCTGCCCGTCGCGCCGGGCCTGAACGCTTCGCTGTTGACAACCATCAAGGCAACGGCTGCATTCGATGCCTTCAAGGATGACGCCATTGCCCTTGTTGATTTGCGCCCAAGTACTAGCTTTCGCAAGGCGCACGTCGAGGGCTCGCGCTGGTCGATTCGTCCGCTGCTGGCGAACGCGGTGGCTGATGAAGGGCGACCACTGGTGTTACTGGCCGACAGCCCGGAAGTCGCACAGCTGGCTGTGCTGGAATTGCCTGAGGCGCAACGCGCAAACGTTCGGTTACTGGAGGGTGGTTTGGCGGCCTGGCAAGCAGCGGGCTTGCCGCTGGTAGATAACGCCGCAGCGCTGGCCGACGCGCAGTGCATCGACTTCCTGTTTTTTACCCACGACCGGCACTCCGGCAACAAGGACGCCGCACGTCAGTATCTGGCCTGGGAAATCGGCTTGCTGGCGCAAATGACAGAACAGGAAATCAACAGCCTGAAGCCTTTGCACGCAAAAAAGCCTGAGCGCCCGTCCACAGCCTCTGACGTGCGGACACGGCTGATTCACGCCGCGCGTACTGAAAAAGGCAGCGGCGGGCGCGCCGTCAATGTTCCGGTCACACGAATGAGCACCGTGCTGTTCGACAGCCTCAGTCAGATGCGCGACATCCGTAAGCGTCGCGACACGGAGCGCGTTCTGAGCTACGGCGCGCGGGGCAACCCTACCGGTTTCGCGCTGGAAGACCTGGTCACCGAGCTGGAGGGTGGATATCGCACCAAGCTGTTCTCGACAGGTCTCGCAGCTGCGGCGCAAACCTTTCTGGCCTATCTGCGTCCCGGCGATCATGTACTGCTCACTGACGCGGTCTATGGCCCGGTACGCAGGCTGGCCGCGGAGTTTCTCACCCCTTTCGGTATCGAGGTCGGTTACTTCCCGGCCGATGGGCGCGGGCTGGAAGGTCTGCTGCAAGCCAACACCAGAATGGTTTACGCCGAAGTGCCGGGTTCGTTGCTCTACGAACTGTGCGATCTGCCAGCCATTGCGGCGCTGTGCAAACCCCGGAGCATTCTGTTGGCGGTGGACAACACCTGGGGTTCGGGCTACCTGTATCGGCCACTGACGCTGGGTGCCGATATCTCGATCATGGCGTTGACCAAGTACATTTGCGGCCACAGCGATGTGGTGATGGGCAGCGTTTGCACGCGCGAAGAGGTGTGGCCCGCTTTGGGACGGATGAGCGAAACCTTCGGCAACACCGTCAGCCCGGACGATGCTTATCTGGTGTTGCGCGGCGCCCGGACACTGGCTTCGCGGCTGGATGTGCACGAGCGTCAGGCGCTGGAAATTGCCCACTGGCTACAGGGGCAGCCTCTGGTCAAGAAGGTCTTCCATCCGGCGCTGGTCGGGCATCCGCATCACGCGTTGTTCAAGCGCGACTTCAGTGGCAGCAATGGCTTGTTGTCGTTCGAACTGGTGAATGCCGATCCGGCTCAACTGGACCTTTTCATCGGCGCCTTGAGTCTGTTCGGACTGGGCGCCTCGTGGGGCGGTTACGAGAGCTTGATTACCGTCGCTGATCTGAGTGATCGGAAGAATCTGGCAGACAAAGCGCTGAACCCGGTGCTGCGCTTGCACATTGGTCTGGAAGATGTGGCAGCGCTGATCGAGGATCTGCAAAAGGGCTTTGTTGCTATTGGAGGACAGTGAACATAAATGTTATTTTATAACATTTAGATTGAGCGCTATGTAATACTGTAACGAATCGTTGCAGGTTACTGATTCATGAAAGCTCCCCGTGTTCCGTCCATCGCCGGTTCGGTCCTCGCCCAGTCGGCATGGAAGCGAGTCGTGCTCGCCCTGAGCATGCTGATATTTCTGTGGCTAGCCATCGTCTGGGCGGTGGCCATTCCATGAGCGCCGCTATTTCCCTCAAAAATCTCACCGTTGCCTACGAACGGCGGGCTGCGGTGCATCACCTTAATGGGTGCTTCGAGGCCGGTAGCCTGACGGCGATTGTCGGGCCTAACGGCGCGGGCAAATCGACCTTGATCAAAGCTATCGCGGGCACCCTGAAACCGGCGGTAGGACGGGTCGACCGCGGCAATCTGGCGACCAAAACCCTCGGTTATCTGCCCCAGGCAGCGGAGATCGACCGCAGCTTTCCACTGAGTGTCGCGGACACCGTTGCCATGGGTGCGTGGCGCAGCATCGGCGCATTCCGTGGGTTGACTCGCGACCTGGCGAAACGCACCCAGGAATCACTGCAAGCCGTCGGGCTGGAAGGTTTTGAGTCACGTAGCATTGGCTCACTGTCGTCCGGGCAGTTTCAGCGAGTGCTGTTCGCCCGGCTATTGCTGCAGGACGCTGCGGTCATCCTGCTCGACGAACCTTTCACCGCGATTGACGCACGCACCACACGGGATCTGCTGGAACTGGTCCGGGTCTGGCACGGGCAGGGCAGAACCGTCATCGCGGTGCTGCATGACATCGATCAGGTCCGGCAGCACTTTCCGCAAACCCTGTTAATGGCCCGGGAAGCCATTGCCTGGGGTGCGACTGCCGACGTGCTCAACGTCGAAAATCTGCGCAAGGCACGCAACATGGCCGAGTTCTGGGGTGCAGATGCGGAGTTGTGTGGGGAGAAGGCTCTGTGATGAACCTGATACCACGAATCCCTGTTGTGAATGCGGAGTCTGTGGGAGCTGGGCTTGCCCGCGATAAGGCTGGATGCGATTCAGGACACATCGCGTCGTCCTTATCGCGGGCAAGCCTCGCTCCCACAGGGCATCGGATTCCAGCCAGCGATTTGTGTTGCCGCTGGGGATCACTCTCATGACCCTCTACACCCTGTTAATAGAACCCTTCATCGAGTTCGGCTTCATGCGCCGTGCCCTGGTGGCTTGTCTGGCGCTGGGCATTGGCTCGGGACCGGTGGGCGTTTTGTTGATGCTGCGGCGCATGAGTCTGGTGGGCGATGCCATGAGTCATGCGGTGTTGCCAGGCGCCGCACTGGGCTTTCTGTTTTTTGGTTTGTCGCTGCCTGCCATGGGCATCGGCGGCTTGATCGCAGGTCTGGCGGTCGCGCTGTTGTCGGGACTGGTCAGCCGTTTGACGACGCTGCGTGAGGACGCCAGTTTTGCCAGCTTCTATCTCACCTCACTGGCAGCCGGGGTGATGATCGTTTCCCTGCACGGCTCCAACGTCGATCTGTTGCATGTGCTGTTCGGCACCATTCTGGCTATCGATGCCGACGCGATCTACATGGTCGGCGGCATCGCTTCGTTCACGGTGATTCTGCTCGCACTGATTTATCGGCCACTGGTTCTGGAATGTTTTGACCCCGGATTCCTGCGGGCCGTCGGCGGGCGTGGCTCCCTGTATCACGTACTTTTTCTGCTGTTAGTGGTGCTCAATCTGGTGGCGGGCTTTCAGGCGCTGGGCACCTTGATGGCGGTCGGCATGATGATGCTCCCGGCTACGGCGGCGCGTTTCTGGGCCACTTCATTGAGCGCGCTGGTGGCGATCTCGACGCTGGTTGCCACTTTGTCAGGGCTGATCGGATTGATCATTTCCTACCACATGGGTGTTGCCTCAGGGCCTGCCATCGTCCTGACCGCCAGCGCTTTCTATGGCTTTTCTCTGTTGTTCGGCCGCACGGGCATCCTGCGCGGCCTGTTTCCGCAATCCCACCTGACCCACTGATTTCAAGAGGAACGTCATGAAACGATCAATGCTGTTGAGTTCGATGGCAGCCCTTGTGCTGTCCGCGTTTAGCGTTCTGGCCCAGGCCAAACCGTTGGAAGCCGTCGCTTCATTCACCGTCATTGCCGACATGGTGCAGAACGTTGGCGGCGAGCGGGTACATGTCACGTCGCTGATCGGCCCCAACGGCGATCCGCATGTCTACGAGCCCAGCCCGGCTGACGCCCAAGCGTTGAAGAAGGCCGATCTGGCCTTTGTCAGCGGCTTGCATCTGGAAGGCTGGATGGATCGGTTGATCAAGGCATCAGGCTACAAAGGTGAGCCTGTGGTGCTGTCCAACGGGATCAAGACCCGCAGTATGGAAGAGGATGGCGAACGCATCACTGATCCCCACGCCTGGAACAGCGCCGCCAATGCGGTGATCTACGTGCGCAATATCGTTGCCGCGCTGGAAAAAGCCGATCCGGCGGGCGCGAGTCTTTATAAGGCCAATGGCGAGCGCTACACCCAGCAGCTTCAAGCGCTGGACAGCTATGCGAGGACACAAATCCAGTCGATCCCTGTGGCGCAACGCAAAGTGCTGACTTCCCATGATGCGTTTGGCTACTTTGGCGATGCGTATGGTGTGACGTTCCTGTCGCCTCTGGGATTCTCGACCGAATCTGAAGCGTCGGCGGCAGATGTGGGCAAATTGATCCGGCAGATCAAGGCCGAGCACGTCAGTGCGTACTTCTTCGAGAACTCCGGTGATCCGCGCTTGGTGAAACAGATCGCCGATGCCAGCGGTGCCAAGCCCGGTGGCGAGTTATATGTGGAAGCGCTGTCGCCAGCCAATGGGCCAGCGGCCAGCTATGTGCAAATGTTCAAGTACAACGTTGACCAGTTGGTCGCGGCGATGCGGGGTAAGTAATTCTATTGAAATGCATGTTCTGTAGGAGTCGCCCCGGTGTCCCTGACACCACGCTGTCGCGCAGCAAACACGGACCCTGTAGGAGCGCGCTTGCCCGCGAT
>NZ_JAWHNU010000078.1:0-22360 GCF_032582135.1 Pseudomonas syringae group sp. J309-1
GGGCAAGCGCGCTCCTACAGGGTCCGTGTTTGCTGCGCGACAGCGTGGTGTCAGGGACACCGGGGCGACTCCCACAGGGATTTGCGACAGGCCAACACTCATGGCTGACCTTGTACCGTTATTAATCTCAGCCCTGATCCTCGGTCTGCTTGGTGGCGGTCACTGCCTGGGCATGTGCGGCGGGTTGATGGGTGCACTGACGCTGGCGATTCCGAAGGAGCAACGCAGCCGACGTTTCCGACTGCTGCTGGCCTACAACCTTGGAAGGATTTTGAGCTACACCTGCGCAGGTCTGCTGACCGGCCTGGCAGGCTGGGCCGTGACCAACAGCCCTGGCGCAACGACCTTGCGAGTCATCGCCGCACTGCTGTTGATCACCATGGGCCTGTATCTGGCCGGATGGTGGAGCGGCCTGACCCGTATCGAACGCCTGGGCCGCGGGCTGTGGCGCTATATCCAGCCACTGGCAAGTCGCTTGCTGCCAGTGTCGAGCCTGCCTCGGGCTCTGTTGCTCGGCGCACTGTGGGGATGGCTGCCGTGCGGTCTGGTTTACAGCACGCTGCTCTGGTCAGCGAGTCAGGGTAACGCCATCGACAGCGCCCTGCTGATGCTGGCTTTCGGTGTCGGCACCTGCCCGGTGCTGCTGGCTACCGGCCTTGCGGCAGAGCGCACGACCGCGTTGTTGCGTCAGCGTGGCGTACGCATGGCGGGTGGCCTGCTGGTGATTGCCTTCGGACTCTGGACCCTGCCCGGCCCGCATCAGCACTGGTTGATGGGCCATTGATCCATATCAAAGGATCGAGCGCGCACTTCCCTAGACTGACCGACACTGCCAGCCTACCCAGGGAACGCCAACATGCTCGACGCCATCCGTTGGGATTCTGATCTGATTCGCCGCTACGATCTGGCGGGCCCCCGTTACACCTCCTACCCCACAGCGGTGCAATTTCACACTCAGGTCGGCGCTTTCGACTTCTTGCATGCGCTTCGCGACAGCCGCAAGGCCATTCGTCCCCTGTCGCTCTACGTGCATATCCCGTTCTGCGCCAACATTTGCTACTACTGCGCATGCAACAAAGTCATCACCAAGGATCGTGGTCGCGCCCAGGTTTATCTGCAAAGGCTAGAGCATGAAATCCAGATGATCGCCAGCCACCTTGATCCTGGTCAGGTCGTCGAACAACTGCACTTTGGCGGGGGCACGCCGACCTTTCTCAGCCACGACGAACTGCGTCAGTTGATGAGCCATCTGCGCCAGCACTTCAACCTGCCGGACGATGACTCCGGCGACTACGGCATCGAAATCGACCCGCGCGAAGCTGACTGGTCAACCATGGGCCTGCTGAGGGAGCTGGGTTTCAACCGGGTCAGCCTTGGGGTGCAGGATCTGGATCCGCAGGTTCAGCGTGCGGTGAACCGCTTGCAGAGTCTGGAAGAAACCCGGGCAATTATCGAAGCCGCACGGACCTTACAGTTTCGCTCGGTCAACATCGACCTGATCTACGGCCTGCCTAAACAGACGCCGCAGGGCTTTGCCCGCACAGTGGACGAAATCATTGCCCTGCAACCCGACCGGTTGTCAGTGTTCAATTACGCGCACCTGCCCGAGCGCTTCATGCCGCAACGGCGCATCGACAGCAACGATCTGCCTGCGCCGGGAGCCAAGCTACAGATGCTTGAAAATACCATTGAACAATTGACCAAAGCCGGATACCGCTACATCGGCATGGATCACTTCGCCCTGCCCGACGATGAACTGGCCATTGCGCAGGAAGAATCGACCCTGCAACGCAACTTCCAGGGCTACACCACACATGGCCACTGCGACCTGATTGGATTAGGGGTCTCGGCGATCAGCCAGGTTGGTGATCTTTACAGCCAGAACAGCAACGACCTGGCTGACTATCAAAGCCAGTTGGCCAGTGACCAGTTGGCAACCAAGCGTGGCCTGATCTGCAATCAGGACGATCGCCTGCGCAGAGCGGTGATTCAGCAATTGATCTGCCATTTCAGTCTGGATTTCGCCGATATCGAAACCCGGTTCGATATCGACTTTCGGGCTTCTTTCAACGATTTGTGGCCGCAGCTCAGCAGCATGGCCAGCGACGGGCTGATCAGCCTGGAATCCACAGGCGTTCAGGTGCTGCCCGCGGGCCGATTGCTGGTGCGCTCGGTATGCATGGTGTTCGATGCCTACCTGACCCAGCAGAATCGCCAGCGTTTTTCACGGGTGATATGAACGGCGCTGACCTGTAGGAGCTGCCGAAGGCTGCGATGTCGGTGTGTCAGAAGGATCGCTTTCGCAGCCTTCGGCAGCTCCTACAGGACGGGCCGCTCGCTTACATCTTGGCCAGCATCAGCATGCTGGCCTTGGCTTTATCGTCCGACTTCAGCTGTAGCGCGTTCATGACGTTGGACAAATCACCAGCGGAGGTACTGATCTGACGCTGATAAACCGCCGAAACGGTTTGCAGTGCAGCCGCTTTGGCCTGGCGCATATCGGGGCTTAAGGACTTGTCGTTCAGGGTCTTTTGCAACTCGGTATTCGATTGCGCCAGCCTTTTCTGGGTATCACGCAACGAGATGAGGGCCTTCTGCACCGGGTCAGGCAAACCACTTTGCTTGATATCAGCATTGGCCGAACCCGTTAACGCCGCACGCGCCAGGCCGGCCGGCGAAAGATTGACTTCTACGCTCTGCGAGGCTGGCGCAGTCGGCGTGCTCTGTGGAGCGGCCTTTTCGGCACCGGTTTTCTGCGCGGCGGCATTGGATGCCAGAAAAGCCCGACTGATGGCGGTAAGCGCGGATGACCACATGAGCGGCGACCTGTTCAAGATGCGGATTAACCAGAACTATCGACCAATGCACGCAAAGCTTGATAGCCATCCGGCGGCTCGTCACTGGTCTGAACAGTCCCGGGTGAGTTACCCTTATGACTTATGTGTGATTAACCACAAGGAATAAAGTGATGCCCGAGCCAGTCAAAGTACGCGCTCATACCCAGGCCCATTGCAAGGATTGCAGTCTGGCTCCGCTGTGCTTGCCACTTTCCTTGAATCTCGACGACATGGATGCCCTGGACCAGATCGTCAAACGCGGCCGACCGCTGAAAAAAGGCGAGTTCCTGTTCCGTCAGGGTGACACGTTCGGTTCGGTTTACGCGGTACGCTCCGGCGCACTGAAAACCTTCAACATCAGCGACGGTGGCGAAGAACAACTGACCGGCTTCCATTTGCCCAGCGAACTGGTGGGCATGTCGGGTATGGACGCCGAAGCCTATCCGGTTTCGGCCCAGGCGCTGGAAACCACCTCGGTCTGCGAAATTCCCTTCGAGCGTCTGGACGAGTTGTCCGTGCAATTGCCACAACTGCGTCGTCAGTTGATGCGGGTCATGAGCCGGGAAATCCGTGACGATCAGCAAATGATGTTGCTGTTGTCGAAAAAGAACGCGGACGAGCGCATCGCGACATTTCTGGTCAACCTGTCCGCACGCTTCCGTGCCCGGGGCTTCTCGGCCAACCAGTTCCGCCTGAGCATGTCGCGCAACGAAATCGGTAATCATCTGGGGCTGGCGGTGGAAACCGTTTCCCGTGTGTTCACCCGTTTTCAGCAAAACGAATTGATTGCAGCTGAGGGCAAAGAGATCACAATCCTTGATCCGATCCAGCTCTGCGCACTGGCAGGCGGGGCTATCGAAAGCTGAGGGTGCGATTCAGGGCTGGCGCCTTTAGACTAGGCCATCGATACAAACCTCCAGCTCTGGACCCATTTGATGATTTTCGACGAAGCCAGCTTTAAATCCTTGATTCGCCCGGTAGTGGACTTTCCCAAGCCGGGCGTCATCTTTCGCGATATCACCCCGCTGTTCCAGTCTCCCAAGGCTACGCGCCTTGTGATGGACAGCTTCGTGCAGCGCTACATAGAGGCTGACTTCAGCCATATCGGCGTGATGGACGCACGGGGTTTTCTGATCGGTTCAATTGTGGCTTATGAACTGAACAAGCCGCTGATCCTGTTTCGCAAGCAAGGCAAATTGCCTGCTGACGTACTGTCAGAGGGTTATCAGACTGAATACGGTGAGGCATTTCTAGAAGTGCATGCCGACAGCCTGTGCGATGGCGACTCCGTGGTGATGTTCGACGACCTGATCGCCACTGGCGGAACGCTTATCGCTGCTGCCAACTTGATCCGCCGCATGGGCGCGAAGATCCACGAAGCCGCTGCGATCATAGATCTGCCGGAATTAGGCGGTTCGAAACGTCTGCAAGACCTGCAGATTCCAACATTCTGCCTGACCAGCTTTGGGCTGACGGAGTAATTCGCTGCTCGACCTAATGCAGGGTGATGCAGGATTCCTGTGGGAGCGAATTCATTCGCGAAGGCGGAGGGTCATCTACAAAAAATTATTGAGTACGACCCATTCGCGAATGAATTCGCTCCCACAGTAAATCGCATTTCAATCCAGAGATGAATGCGCGGCCTGATTAAGTATCAGTGCTTACAACGCAATCGGCTTACGCCCTGCAAACGAGTGCGCCAGCGTCCCGCCGTCCACCAGTTCCAGCTCGCCACCCAGTGGCACGCCATGAGCGATGCGTGAGGTGATCAGACCTTTGTTGGTCAGCAACTGCGCGATGTAGTGTGCGGTGGCTTCGCCCTCGACCGTAGGATTGGTCGCCAGGATGACTTCACTGAAGGTCCCCTGCTCGTTGATGCGTGCCAGCAGTTGAGGAATACCAATGGCTTCCGGGCCCAGCCCGTCCAGTGGTGACAAGTGGCCTTTGAGCACGAAGTAGCGCCCGCGATAACCGGTCTGCTCCACGGCGTAAACATCCATCGGCCCTTCCACCACGCACAGCAGTGTGTCGTCGCGGCGATTGTCCGAACATTGCGGGCACAAATCGTCTTCGGTCAGGGTGCGGCACTGCCGACAGTGCCCAACACCTTCCATCGCCTGGCTCAACGCCAGCGCCAGCCGTGAACCGCCACTGCGATCACGCTCAAGCAATTGCAGCGCCATGCGTTGCGCAGTTTTTTGACCGACACCCGGCAGTGTACGCAGGGCATCGATCAGTTGGCGAATCAGTGGGCTGAAGCTCATGGAGAAAGGTCCGACAAAAACACAAGACGCGGTTTATACCCGCGCCCTGCCTGTAGCGTCAATCAAGGGTTACGTCATGCGTCTGAGACGTGAACCACCAACTTGCCAAAGTTGCGTCCTTCCAGCAGACCAATAAAGGCTTCTGGCGCCTGCTCAAGGCCCTGCACTACGTCTTCACGGAATTTGATCTTGCCCTGTGTGACCAGTGGCGTCATTTCCCGGAAGAACTCTTCGTGGCGATCACCGTATTCTTCAAACACGATAAACCCCTGCATGCGGGCACGCTTGGTCAGCATCGTACGCAACAGCAGCGGCAGATCGTTTGGCCCTTCCGGTACGCCCTGGGCGTTGTACTGCGCAATCACGCCACACACGGGAATCCGTGCCCGGGGGTTGAGCAGCGGCAATACTGCATCGAAGACCTTACCGCCCACCAACTCGAAATAGATGTCGATACCTTTACCGCAGGCCTGCTTCAACTCTTCTGCAAAGTTGTCGCTCTTGTGGTCGATACAGGCGTCGAAGCCCAGCTCGTCAACAACATAACGGCACTTTTCTGCGCCACCAGCAACGCCCACCACTCGCAGGCCCTGCAACTTGGCCACCTGACCCACCACAGAGCCTACAGCGCCTGACGCCGCGGCAACGACGAGTGTTTCGCCTGCCTGTGGCTTGCCGATGTCCATCAATCCCATGTAAGCGGTCATGCCAGGCATGCCCAATACGCCTACAGCCATGGAATCGCTAGGCAGGTCTTTCGGAATGACTTTCAATGCAGCACCATCATTGATGCTGTGAGTCTGCCAGCCGGTCTGGCCAACTACGCGGTCGCCGACCTTAAATGCAGGATTACGCGACTGCTCGACGATGCTGACCGCACCGCCTTCCATTACCGCGTCGATTTCCACCGGATCGGCATAAGACGGTGCATCGCTCATGCGTCCGCGCATGTAGGGGTCCAGTGAAAGATAAAGGGTGCGCAACTGCACCTGCCCTTCCTGCAGATCGGGCAGCGCTTCACGCTCCAATCGGAAGTTCTCCGGGGTCGGTGCACCGGTCGGACGCGAGGCCAGGACAATTCGCTGGTTAAGAATCAATTCTTGGGTCATCAAAGCGGCTCCTTGGAAATGAATTCTATGGGGTATGCAGAAGCAGACCATCGTGAGGCGGGGGCGTTCGATTGGATACCATGGCCCTGTTGGAGCGAGGCTTGCCCGCGAAGAAATCAACCGGGTTCATCTGCCCCACCGCAGCGCCTGTATCGCGGGCAAGCCCGGCTCCAACGGATCAGCGCGAAATCTCTGTGGGAGCTGAGCTTGCTCGCGAAGACATCAACCGGATTCATCTGCCCCCCCGCAGCGCCTGCATCGCGGGCAAGCCCGGCTCCCACAGATGAACACCGTCTCCTGTTGGAGCGAAGCTTGCCCGCGAAGAAATCAACCGGATTCATCTGCCCCACCGCAGCGCCTGTATCGCGGACAAGCCCGGCTCCCAAAGATGAGCATCGCCTCCAGTTGGAGCGAGGCTTGCCCGCGAAGAAATCAACCGGATTTATCTGCCCCACCGCAGCGCCTGTATCGCGGGCAAGCCCGGCTCCAACGGATCACCGCCACCTCTTGTGGGAGCGAGGCTTGCCCGCGAAGAAGTCAACCGGGTTCATCTGTTCCACCCTTGAAAACAAAAATGCCAGGCACTTGGCCTGGCATTTTTGGGGAACAACCTGCAATCAGAACGGCAGCTTCATGCCCGGCGGCAATTGCATGCCAGCGGTCATGCTGGAAGTCTTTTCCTGGCTGGCCTGTTCGATTTTGCGTACCGCGTCGTTGACAGCGGCAGCGATCAGGTCTTCCAGAACTTCTTTGTCTTCCTGCATCAGGCTGTCATCCAGATTGATGCGCTTGACGTCATGGCGACCGGTCATCACGACGCTGACCAGGCCTGCGCCCGATTGGCCGGTGACTTCGGCATTGGCCAGTTCTTCCTGCATCTTGGCCATTTTTTCCTGCATTTGCTGCGCCTGCTTCATCAGGCCAGCCATGCCACCTTTCATCATGGGATATCTCCTCGAAAGTTGATTGTGTTAGCGGGTAGGAAACCATTCGGCCTCCCACCGTCAGTTAATGAGTCTGAGCCACCGGGGCATCCACGGGCTTAATCGTATCCTCCCGGATCACTGCGCCAAACTGTTCAAGCATCTGCTGGATGAACGGATCAGCATGAATCGACGCCTCTGCCTGCCGCTGACGCTCCACGCGCAACCGCGAAGCCGCCTGCGCAGGGGTTTCCTGCTCGGGCTTGATCAACTCGATCTTGAGGTTGATCGTGCGCCCGGTAAATTGATTCAGGCCATCGTTGATACGGCGCAACTGGGTTGCGTTGAACAAGGCACTGTGCCCCGGATCCAGGTGCAGCAACCAGTCATCACCGTCCATCGCGACCAGCGTGCAGTTGGAGGCAATGCTGCTGGTCATCCCGGAAATCGGCAACTTGTTAAACATGTCCAGCCATTCAGCAGCCAGACCCGTCGCTGGTTTGGCCGCCGGAGCCGGTTCAGGTTCGACCTCTTCAGTGACGGTTTCGTGCGCCAGTTCATCGAGGAAACTATAGGACGCGGGATCGATGTCCACATCCGGCTCAACATAATCATCATCCGGTGGCGGCTCGTCATCGCGATCCATCGGCGCGGGCACGTAAGCATCGGGGATGGCTTCAAGCATTGCGGGCGTCACGGCCTGCTCGGCAAAGGCCTCAGGCTGTGGCGCTTCCACCTCCGGCGCATCCGGCACCGGACTGGCTGGCGCGGGACCTGGCATCGGAGTGAGTTCCGGCTGTTCAGCGACGGTATCCAGCACTGGCTCGGCGAACAGTTCCTGGGCAGGCGTAGCAACCGGCTCAGGTTCGGATTTTTCCTCGGCTGCTGGCGGCAACGCTTGCGGCTCGTTCCAAGGCAGGTCAACCTCTTCGACCGGCTCAGGCTCACGAGCGGCAGGCACAGGAGTCGGCGCAACTGCCTGCGACTCAGCCTCGACAATCGGCTCGGCGACCGGCGCTGCAACAACAGGAGCGGCGGCCTGGACGGGAGCAACGGCTACCGGCGCGACAGCTGTCGCACCGGCCACTTGTTGTGGGGAATCAACTGTGGCCGGGTTGATTCCCACTGTCTTTAGCGGCTGCCTCGGGGCATCACTGCTGTCTGCGGGACGGAACGCCAACATCCGCAGCAGGACCATTTCGAAGCCGCCGCGCGGATCCGGTGCCAATGGCAGATCGCGTCGGCCGATCAAACCCATCTGGTAGTAAAACTGTACGTCTTCGGCAGGCAATGCCTGGGCCAGCGCAAGCACCCGGTCGCGGTCGCCGTGGCCGTTATCGACACCTTCGGGCAGCGCCTGGGCAATCGCCACGCGGTGCAGCACGTTGAGGATTTCCGACAACACGCCATTCCAGTCAGGGCCCTGTTCGGCCAAATGTCGGACGGCTTCGAGCAAACTGCGGGCATCGCCGTCGATCAAGGCAGTCAGCACATCGAACACCTGCCCGTGATCCAGCGTACCGAGCATCGCACGTACATCGGTAGCCATGACCTTGCCTTCGCCAAAGGCAATCGCCTGATCGGTGAGGCTCATGGCATCGCGCATTGAGCCGTCGGCGGCACGCCCCAACAACCACAGCGCGTCGTCTTCAAAAGGCACATTTTCGACGCCCAGCACATGGGTCAAATGCTCGACCACGCGCTCCGGCGTCATGTTTTTCAGGGAAAACTGCAGGCATCGGGACAAAATCGTCGCGGGCAGTTTTTGCGGATCAGTGGTCGCCAGGATGAATTTGACGTACGGGGGCGGCTCTTCAAGCGTCTTTAGCAGGGCGTTGAACGAGTGGCTGGAAAGCATATGCACTTCGTCGATCAGGTAGACCTTGAAGCGCCCGCGGCTCGGAGCGTATTGCACGTTATCCAGCAGTTCGCGGGTGTCCTCGACCTTGGTGCGGCTTGCGGCGTCGATCTCGATCAGGTCGACAAAGCGCCCTTCGTCAATCTCGCGACACACCGAACAGGTACCACAGGGCGTCGAAGTAATGCCTGTTTCGCAGTTCAGACACTTCGCGATAATCCGCGCGATAGTAGTCTTGCCCACCCCCCGGGTGCCGGTGAATAGATAGGCATGGTGCAGGCGCTGACTGTCCAGGGCATTGATCAGGGCCTTCAGCACATGGGTCTGGCCGACCATTTCGCGGAACGAGCGCGGACGCCATTTACGTGCAAGAACCTGATAACTCATGGAAAACCGTCGCAACTGGGAAGCGGAAGACCGCTAATGCTAGCGGAGCAGGGGCAAAATTGCATCTGGTGTCCTCCTCTATTCTGACTAAGCTGTGCAAATGGATGTGAAGACACGCCGTAATCGGGTCTTTAGAGAGCGTTTTATACATGGCTCGTAGTTGAGGGACCTACTATGCGACGAATCCGCGTCAGTCTCGTAACGCTATTGCTGATGATTGCCTTGCCTGTGGAGGCGACAGAACCGCCCCTGCGGTTTTCGGTAGCGGACAGCTGGTCGATGCCACTGGTCCAGCTGGACAATCATCAACCGACATCCGGAATTCTGTACGACATCATGCAAAGCCTCGCGCGTCAGGTAGGCCGTGAAGCTGAATACCGCGTAATGCCGCGCCCGCGGGTTCAGGGGGCGCTGGAGCGTGGCGAAATCGACATTCGTTGCTATGCAGCACAAGCCTGGGTGCCGAATCTCTCGGGGGATTACTTCTGGAGTCTACCGATCCTCTATCAGCGCGACTTGCTGATCGCCTCCGCCGCAACCGCCGCAGGGCCCTACCCCGAACAGTTCGATAACGAAACCATTGGCACCGTGCTGGGCTACAACTACCCCGACCTGCAATACCTGTTCGATAACCACCAACTGGTTCGCGAGGACGCCCGCAGTCAGGAGCAGACACTGCGAAAACTTGTTGCGGGACGCTACCACTACGCAGTAGCCAGCCAACTGGTGCTGGACTGGCTCAACCGTGACTTACCCGCCGATGAACAACTGAAATCCGTTGCCCTTATCGCTGATCAGCCGGCTGGCTGCATTATCCGTAACGATCCGGGCCTGCCAACGCAGAAAATTCTGCGCACGCTGGTACGCATGAGGGTTTCGGGTGAAATCCAGCAAATCGTTGATCGTTACACGGCGCCACGCACGTGAAAACAACCCCGGACACAGCGTATAGAAGGCGCTGTCGCAATACCGTCATATAGCGTGGATACGCTCGCCTGAAATATTTGGCAACATTTATCCTGGGCAGGTAATCCACGATGAGCGACAAACCGGACGATAACTCGCAGACCGACCCTGGCCGCCGCCGCTTTCTGGGCGGCATGGCTGCATTAGGGGCCGGCATGACACTGAGCGGCTATGCAACGGCTCAGGAAAAACCACCTGCATCAACGCCTGCCGTCGCACCTCTGACCGGTATGGCGCTTGATAAGGCGCTGCGCGACAACGTCAAAACCATCGTGGTGATCTACGCCGAAAACCGCAGCTTCAATAATCTGTTCGGTAATTTTCCCGGTGTGGAAAAGCCGCTGTCATCGCTGAAACCCGCCGACTATGAGCAGCGCGATCGGGATGGCTCATTGCTGAAGACCCTGCCACCGGCCTGGGGCGGCGTTCTGCAAATGGGGCCACAAACGGTTGACGGAGTGAGTTATCCCGCTGGCGGGCAGTTTCAGGAAAACCTGCCGAATGCGCCCTTCCCGCTCAAAGGCATGAACGGCGAAGACTTGCCTCTGAGCCTCGTGACCCGGGACCTGTGGCATGTGTTCTATCAGAACCAGATGCAGATCAACGGCGGCAAGAATGACCGCTTCGTCGCTTGGGCCGATTCGGGTGGTCTGCCCATGGGCTACTACGCACAAAGCCAGTATTCGTTGCGCCTGTGGGACGTCGCCAGGGAATTTGTGCTCTGTGACAACTTCTTCCAGGGTGCCTTTGGCGGCTCATTCCTCAACCACCAATACCTGATTGCCGCCACCGCGCCGATTTACCCGGATGCTGCCAATTCGGCGGCTAAATCACAGATTGCCCGATTGCAGAGCGATAACCCGAAAGATCCGCGCCTCAAGCCACTGGAGCAGTCCCCGGCCAGCGCCATGACCGGCGCACCGCAATTCGGCCCCAGCGCACTGACGCCTGATGGCTTTGCGGTTAACACTCTGGCACCGCCGTTCTGGCCAACCTGGCTGCGTGATCCGGCAAAACCGGACTATTCCAAGCCTGACCTGCCTAACGTGCTGGTGCCGCAGACTCACGAGCACATTGGCGACAAGCTTTCGAAAAAGGACATCGACTGGGCGTGGTACGCGGGCGCCTGGCAGGTCACGCTGGATGAATTCAAGGACTCTACCGGCATTCCGAAGATCCCTAACTTCCAGTACCACCACCAACCGTTCAATTACTTTGTACAGCAAGGCCCGCAAAACCCGGCCGAGCGCAAAAAACGCCTGCGCGATGGCGGGTTGGGCGATGAAGTCAGCAGCAATAAATTCCTTGCCGATGCCGAAGCAGGCAAGTTGCCTGCCGTGACGTTCTACAAGCCTCAGGGCAATCTGAACATGCACGCCGGATACGCTGACGTCGCGGCTGGTGATCGACATATTGACCGGGTGATCAAGGTGCTGCGTAACAGCCCGCAGTGGGAAAACATGGTCATCGTCATCACGGTGGACGAAAACGGCGGCTGGTGGGACCACGTAGCGCCACCGCAAGGCGATCGCTGGGGGCCGGGCACGCGCATTCCGGCATTGGTAGTCTCGCCTTTCGCCCGTAAAGGCACGGTGGATCACACTGTTTACGATACTGCCTCGATCTTGCGCCTGATCACCCGGGTCCACGGCCTGGAAAAGCTTGATGGTCTCAAGGAGCGCGATCAAGCGATGACCGCTCGCGGGCAGACGCCCATGGGCGATCTGACCAACGCGCTGCACTTTCCCGCGTGATGAGCTGATTCATGGCGACGTACGTTGACCCGTAGGACCGAATTCATTCGGGAAGGCGGCATTTCAAGCGATACATCAGTTGCGGATGTACCGGCCCCTTCGCGAATGAATTCGCTCCCACGGATTTGTGTTTGCAGGCCAACATAGAATCTCCCGCAGAACCGGCGCAGCCCCATAGGACCAGCTTTAGCCGGGAGGAAGTCTGAATATTCGCTAAATTTTCTTTGGCGATGCACCGCTCACCCGGCCAGGACCACCTGATTACGCCCCTGCTGCTTGCCCTGATATAACGCCTGATCCGCTCGCTTGAGGGCGCTTTCAAAGCTTTCTCCCGAACGGATTTGGCTCACAGCCAGGGTTGCCGTAACGGTCAGCGGCCCCTGATCCACTTGCCCGACCCATTCGCGGATGCGCAACAGGATTCGATCAGCCACGGCCTGCGCCGCTTCTTCAGAGGCATCGGGCATCAACACCAGAAATTCCTCGCCGCCCCAGCGAGACGCCACATCTGTCGCACGCACATTGCTGCTGATGGCGTCAGCCACCCGCTGAAGGATCAGGTCACCCTGCTCGTGGCCCAGGCGGTCGTTGATCTGTTTGAAGTGGTCGACGTCCAGCAGAATAATCGCTGAGGGCACCGAATCGGCCAACTGCCGTACACCGAGCATTACCCTGCGTCGGGTGTAAAGGTTGGTCAGACTGTCGCGGTTGGCGGTCTGAAACAGGCTCAGTTGCATGGACCGCGTGAAGCGTACCGACAGAGCGGTGCCATGTAATAAAACACCGACCGCAGTCAACACATTGATGATGCCGAGTACATCCAGTAGCTGCGGGGACACGCCAGAATTTATCCCCATGTATCCACGTAGAGCGAAGCCGCCCACCGATATCACAAGAATTGCCAGGTTAAGCAACAGCCGTACCCGGCGCGCACTCTGGAAACTGAATGCGATGATCGGAATCACGCAATAAAGGTAGAAGTAGAAATTACTGTTCCAGCCCAGCACCCAGGTCGCCAGCAACGCGTGAAGGATGATTTCTCCACTCATCAGCATGCCAGCCAGGCTGTAATGCCCGGCGCGGATGGCTCTGAGGCACGCCACATACGCCAGAATGCTGAAGCCGTTGCCCACCGCCAGCAAAGGGACTTTCAGCGCACTGAACAAGACAAACAGGACGAGATGAATACAAAAAGCAATCTGCACGATGGGCACGATGTGCTGCCAGAACTGTGCGGTGGTTTCACGCAACAGTTGCGCACGGTCACTCGCCGATAGGGTGTTCATGAAGCAGCCTCAGTGGGGTGATGCATCGCAGCCGCAGCAGTCAGGCGAGGAGCGAATCAGCATTGTATTTATGTCAGGTTATCGGCGGACATCAAGTGGGCTTGATGTCGGTCACAGAGAGGGTCTGTTGGTTCGGGTACTACGAGCACATGATGGCACATTGAGTTCCCCAAGCCTGGCGCCTCATGCCGTTTTCGTGCAGATGAACAACCTAGCTATCCACAATCAACGACAGCAGATCCGTTGAGCCGACATCGACTCCGGCCTGCGTCAGCAACGTTGTCGCCTGCCCGCGATGATGGGTCTGATGATTGAAGAAGTGGATCAGTAAGCCATAGAAATCTCGCGCTGCCGCAATCCCGGCGGTATTGGTGTAGTGCAGCACAACGTCCAGATCATCCTCTTGCAGCTCTGTGGCCCACTCGATGATGGCCTGATCAATCCATCTGCGCTGCAAGGTCAGTTCCGCCAGGTTGTTGAAAACCTGCTCGTTCAGGGCCTGAGGATTACGTAAACCACACACTCTATCCAGCGCTGGAAACCCTGCCGGGTGCCGTGCGAAGCGCTTGAGCCAGATGGTGTCTGCCACCAGCAGATGGTTCAGCGTTCCCAGAATTGAACCGAAGAATGCATTGCGGTTTGCGTTCAACGCTTCCGCCGGCAAGCTTGCAGCAGCGAAATACAGCTTGTCGTTCATCCAGAGATTGTATCTGGCCATCAACTGGAGATGATCAAGGCGGGTCAAGGCAAAAGCTCCGGGCAATCGGGTGATGCCTCCAAGTTTGCCAGTTCTGAAGGATGTGCGCGCCAACTTGCTGGATCCACCGTCAGAAAAACCGAACGACTCGACACCCTCCCACTCTCAACTTCATGCCGATAACTTCCCCACTTAAAAGGTCAGGTCATGATTGAGATCAACAGCTACACCACCGTGAAACGACGCGAGCGCGTTCCCCACGACATTTTCGCCACCTATTGGCGTGACGTGCATGGCCCGCTCTGCTCACGGCTACCGGGACTTGGCTTGTATATTCAACACCACTTTTCCCGCAATCAGGACGCCCATCTGTGGCCGTTGGCCGATGGCATTAAAGAGATAGGCGACTACGAGCTGGATGGCGGCGTCGAAATCGGATTCGCCTCCGCCCAGGATCAAAAACAGTTCCAGGCCGTCTGCCCAATACTGTTCTCGGACGAACAGAACATGTTCGAGGAAACCCTGGCCTACGACCTGCCAGACGGTTCGGCAACCGTGGTCAATCGCCTGAACGACGAAAAATTTAACGGCACTGACAGATTCGACCGGATTCACGTGCATTTCAGCCCGCGCACCAGCCTTGCCACGTTGCATGAATACATTGCCAATGATCTGGCCAAGGTGCTGGCCGGTGCAGAAGAAGTCTTGAAGTTACGCCTGCACCTGAATCACCCGTTCAACAACGATGGCATGCATCCCCCGGCCCCCAACGTTGCGCATCACGCCGACACCGCGCGCGCAGAACTAGTGGTGATGGAAATAGCCTTCGAGAGCCCACTGGCCCGGCGTCGTTTCTTCGAAAGCCCGGTGTTTCAGGCCACCCTGGCAGGACAATCTGAACACATCGCCCAGCTCAAAGCCTTTGCGGTCTCCGGACTCTACACCTACGTGCGCGACGGTGAGATCACCACGGCTGGCCTGCGTGGCAGCCGTGCAGCTGAACTGATCGAGTATCTGGGGGCAGTGAATCAGCGAACGCCGGAAGTTGAGCATCTGCTGCTGAAAGGCGTGTTGAGCGCTACTGAAAGCAAGACGCTTGCAGATCAACTCAAGTAAGAACCTGAACACCTGATTTGGCTGTTGCACTTTAAACACAGGATCTGTAGGAGCTGCCGAAGGCTGCGATCGCGGTGTATCAGGAGAAACGCATCGCAGCCTTCGGCAGCTCCTACAGAAAATGCATTTCAGTCCAATGGCTTGCATGTTTTTTGATGAGCCAACGCGCGGCTTCATGGGCCGCTTCTGGCCGTCTGCAAGGCAGGCCCTATACCCAACAGTTATTTGACCATTTGATCAACTCTGCCTAGGGTAGCGGGCCTTGTTCAAGACCGAGACACCTGCAACCGATATGACCAGCATGACCCACCGCTCCAAACTACCGCCTGACGTCTACCTGCTTGCGTTGACGATCTTCTCCCTGGTGACCGCAGAATTCATGGTTGCCGGGATGATGCCTGCGCTGGCCGATGCCTTTTCGGTCAGCCTGGCGCAAGTAGGCAACCTCATCGCCTTCTATGCCCTGGGCATGGCATTGGGCGGGCCTCCTGTCACGGTATTACTGCTCAGCCGGGGCATCAGCAACAAGCGTGCGCTGGTTGGACTGCTGGCGGTCTATGTAGCCGCCGGGATTCTGGCCGCAATAGCGACAAGCTACCCCGTACTGGCCTTTGCGCGAATCCTGATGGGCGTGGCAAGCGCCGCGTGCATCGGGCTATGCCTCACGGTGTGTGCAGGAATGGTCGCGCGCGAAGTTCGAGGTCGCGCCGTGTCGGTGGTGCTCGCGGGCCTGATGCTGTCCCCGGTCGCAGGGGTTCCGATGACTGCCTGGGTCGAGCACCATTATGGCTGGCGTGCCAGCTCCTGGCTGGTCGTAGGCCTGGCGCTGATCTGTAGTGCCCTTGCGGCGGCGCGCCTGCCGACCAGTGAAGCAGGCAGCGAACCGGCGCTAAGCCGACAGTGGGCCACACTGAAAAACCCGAGCCTATGGGGCGCTTACGTCACCAGCGGCCTGATTATCGGTGCCACTTTTGCAGCCTTCAGTTATTGCACTCCGATCCTGATTCAGGAAGTGGGTCTGGAGCCGGGCCATGTCGCCCCGATGCTGGCCTTGTATGGCTTGGCTAATCTGCTGGGCAACATGATCGTCGGGCGCATCGCGGACCGATACACCTTCCAGGCCCTCGGCTGGGGTCTGCTTTTGCTGGTGCTCGCGTTGACGGGCTTCGCGCTGGCGGGCGATCACCTCTGGCTGAACCTGACCTGCTTCATCCTGCTGGGCCTGACAGGCGTGGCGCTCAACCCGGCAATGGTCGCACGTGTGATGAAGGCCGCTGAGCCCGGCGCGCTGGTCAACACACTGCACACCTCGGTGATAACCGCCGGGCTTGCATTCGGCAGTTGGGCTGGAGGCACGGCCATTGATGCAGGCTATGGCCTGCGTGCTCCGCTGTGGGTCGGCGCAGCACTCGCGTTGCTGGGGCTGCTCAGCCTGGCGCGGCCACTGGCGGCACGCAGTGCTGCCAGGTCTTGCGCGTAACACCCCTTGGTGTGCAAGTCGTCGCAATGCGCGACGGCTGATTCATCGAGCTCGATGCAATGCCCCGCCGTGATGCATCGCCAGATGCCCGGTCTTGTCACTCTTGACCTCATATTGAGGATCATCTTTCGAGGCCGGTCGGTGTTTGCCCATGAACTCCACGTCTTTTGTGTGGACTTTGGTCACTTTGCCATGGATCTCACCTGCTTCGGAGTTCCAGCGCACGGCGTCGCCTTTCTTGAATGATGTAGTCATCGAATACTCCTGGCAATAAAAGCTCTCGCCATAAAAAAGATAGGGGTTATCGGATTACTCAGGCAGTGCCGTTACTTATCGAGCCAGCGCCGACAGAGAAATTCACTTTTATCGCACCGATGGTTATTGCCTCGCAGAAATGTTGTATCCGGCGCTCTGAAATATCTGCGCAAACGCATACAATCCTGCCCTTATCCAACATCAGAAAGGCCCACCGATTCATGTCGCTCGATCCACCCACGCTGCTGGTCCTCACCATCGCACTCGCCGCAGCGGCCTCACTCTATCTGGCAGTCGAGTGGCGCACTGTGCGTGAGTCTTCACTCCTGTTCTGGAGTGCCGGTTTCGCAACGATCAGCTTAGGATCAACCCTCGCCTTATTGCGCGCGAGCGGTTTTTTGCTGATCGGCATATGGGTGGCAAACGGCCTCTTGGTGGCGGCCCACGCCCTGTTTTTATTAGGTGTGGCACGTTTTACGGAAACGCGTCTATCACGGACCTGGTACCTGATTCCCGTGGCCTGGCTTGTACTGCTTCTACTGCCAGCCGATCCGTCGTGGTCGAAAGTCATGCTGGTGGTCAACTCTCTGCTGGTCGCCCTGTTGACGTTGAGAGCCAGCGCCCTCCTGCGTCCCCATGGCAGCTCGCTGAGTATCGGAGCCGTTCAGCTACGTTACGTGCTAATGGTTCATGGCCTTTTCTATATTGCCAAGGCGATACCGGCAGTATTGCCGGGCACATTGATCGACCTCGCCGCGTTTCGTGGCGAGATCATTCAGATTTCACTCGTTGAAGGCGCCATGGCAATCATGCTGATTGCACTTTCCATGACCGGAACCGAACGCTACCGGCGAGAAAAGCGTATCGCCCGGCTGGCCGCCCGAGATCCATTGACGGCGCTGTATAACCGCCGGGCACTTGAAGTCCGGGCTCCGCGCCTGCTCGATCAGGTAACAAGCGCTCGACCCGGCGCTCTGCTGCTGATTGATATCGACAACTTCAAACTGGTCAACGACCTGTTCGGGCACAATGCAGGCGACCGATTGCTGGTCACCCTGAGCGAGATGGTCCGCTCAGTTCTGCCCGAAGGCGCGCTGGCGGCACGACTGGGCGGTGATGAGTTCGTCATTTTGTTGAGTAACGCCTCTCGCGAGACGGTGCTGGCGCTCGGCAATGAGCTGCGCAGCCAGTTTCACACAACCACCTCACAAACTTTCATCACGCCTCAGGCGGTTACCCTGAGTATCGGTGCCAACCTCTTCGAGCACCCTCCTGCCAGCCTGGCGGCATTGATCGAACAGGGTGATGCGGCGCTTTACACCTCCAAACGTGAGGGGCGCGACAGCATTCGCGTGGTCGACACGCGTAACGATTCAGCCCAGGCGCATTAACCATCCGGATCCGCAACTTTGCATTACGCTCTATCCCCACGCAGCGATGCATGACATAGCGCTAAACCTTGTAGGAAGCATCGTTTCAATCTGTAGGAAGTACGGTTAAAGTGTCGCCCCCGAGAAATTGGATCCCGGGTTTTCCGCTATGGAGTTTTCCCCAGTGAAGTACATCAGCAAAGTTGCCGCGTCCGCAGTTCTTGGTCTTGCTCTGGCAGGCTGCACCGGCACCGCGATCAAATCCCCGCACTACGACAGCAACCAATACACCGTACTGGGCCACAGTGAGGCTAGCGCCACTGGCCTGATGTTGTTCGGTATCATCCCGATCCGTCAGAACAGCCGCTTCGTCCGTGCTCAGAAATCCGCCATCGACGCTAAAGGCGGTGACGCGATGATCAACACTCAAGTTCAGGAAAACTGGTTCTGGGCCTGGGTTCTGAGTGGTTACACCACCACTATCTCCGGTGATGTCATCAAGCTGAAAAACGCGCAGTAACAGCGCGCTGTGATCTTCAGTTGAATAAACGAGCGATGTCACAAGACTGCTCGTCTAAAGAAAACGCCGCTTGTCTCGATAAAGAGAAAGCGGCGTTGTTGTTTCTGTGACCTTGATTCAGTCCGATACACCCGCACCCGACGGCCCGTTTTAGCCCGAGATTCAACGCACCGTTGGAACCGACTTCGATGTGGACAAGTCATAAACGCGTTAACGACCTGATCAACGCCCTTGTTTATTAGAGAAAAGCGGGATAGCCAGCTGCGCTACCGAGGATTCGTGCGTGCGCGAACCCGGTATTTCTGACCTGATGCGGTCATCAAGGAGCAACAATGCCAACGTGGGAAATGCTTTGAAAGATCTGACTCGCGAAGAGCTTGAGGCTGAAGTCGTGCGCCTGCGCAAAGCCCTTGAGGACGCTGGAGTCAATCCACAGCATCCCGTTGAAATGCCGATTAATTGCAGCCCCGCCGAACCTGCCAGCGACACAGCAGCGAGTGCAGCATCCTCAGTGCAGGACAGCCCCACCGCGCTCGCCAGCAGCGAAACGCGCCAGCAGGCGATCTTCGAAAGCGCCATCGACATCGCGATGATCGTAACCAGTCCGGACGGGATCATCACCGACTGGAACCCTGGTGCCGAATTGGTATTGGGCTGGACCAGCGACGAAATGCTGGGCCAGACAGCTGAACGTTTCTTCACCCCGGCAGACCGCGCCAGCGGCCAGATAGAGCGCGAAATGCGCTACGCCCTAAAGGACGGGCGGGCCCTGGATGAGCGGTGGCATCTGCGCAAGGGTCATAAAAAGTTCTGGGCATCCGGCGAGATGATGCCGCTGTATGACGATGACAACGCCCACCTTGGCTTCGTCAAGATTTTGCGCGACCGCACCAATGAGCATCTGGCAGGCCTGGCGATAGAAGAAACCCAGGAGCGGTATCGACTGGCGGCCAAAGCAACCAACGATGCCATCTGGGACTGGGATCTATTCGCCAACGAGGTGCTGTGGAACGAAGCACTGGAAGAAGCTTATGGTCACCCCCTGGCCACTATCGAGACCACCGGTGAGTGGTGGATCGCCCAGATTCATCAGGATGACAGGGTACGTATCCACGACTCTATCCATGCTCTGATCGATGGCACCGACTGTGCCTGGACTGAGAGTTACCGCTTCCGTCGTCAGGATGGCTCCTACGCCGATGTCCTGGATCGCGGGCATGTGATACGCAACGCCGAAGGCCAGGCCGTACGGATGATCGGCGCAATGCTCGACCTGTCCCTGATGCGCACTGCAGAAAACGCCTTGCGTCGAAGTGAAGACCGATTCAGAACCATTCTGGAAACGATTGAGTCAGCGTTCGCGATTGTCCAGGTCAAGTTTGATGCCGACGACCAGCCGATCGACTACCGCTTCGTCGAGGCCAACCCCGCTTTCGAACGTCAGGCCGGGGTCAACCTGCGCGGCAAATGGGTGACTGAGTTCGCTCCGGATCTGGAGCGCTTCTGGTTCGAGACCTACGGGCATGTTGCCAAGACCGGGGAACCAGCCACGTTCGAAAACTATGCCGAAGCTTTCAAACGCTGGTTTGACGTGCGGGCCGTCAGCGTGGGGGACCTTGCCGACAGACAGATCGCGATTATCTTCAGTGACGTCACGGAGCGGCGCAACGCTCAGGAACGCTTGCGGGTCAGCGAAGCGATTGCCCGGCAAAACGTGGAGCGTGTGCAACTGGCACTGGCAGCCGGCGCTATTATCGGCACATGGCACTGGGACGTACCCAACGACCGCATCACCATCGACGAAGGCTTCTCACATGCCTTTGGACTTGACCCGGCGCTGGGGCTTGAAGGGCTGAGCATCGCGCAAGTGACTGACTCTGTTCATCCGGAAGACTTGCGCAGTCATGAGGAAGCAATCAGCACGGCGTTGGCCAAGGGTGGTGCCTACGTTCATCAGTGCCGCGTGCGGCGCGCCGATGGCAAATACTATTGGATCGAAGCCAACGGACGGGTCGATCTGGCAGCGGACGGCAGCCCGGCAAGCTTGCCGGGCGTGGTCATCGACGTAGAAAGCCGGCGCTCCATCGAAGCCGAACGTGACCGGGCGACTGCCGCGTTGCGTGCACTCAACGAAACACTGGAGCTACGTGTCGCTGAGCGAACCGTCGAGCTGATGCAGGCGGAAGAGAAACTGCGTCAGTCGCAGAAAATGGAAGCAGTCGGCCAACTGACTGGCGGGCTGGCGCATGATTTCAATAACCTGCTGGCCGGTATCTCCGGTGCCCTTGAGCTGATGAGCTCGAGAATCGCTCAGGGCCGCTGGACCGAAACCGAGAAATACATCAGCACGGCACAGGGAGCTGCAAAACGCGCCGCTGCGTTGACTCATCGCCTTCTGGCCTTCTCCCGTCGGCAAACCCTCGATCCGCGGCCAACCAACGTGAATGCCTTGACGGTGGGCATGGGTGAACTCATCCAGCGCACAGTGGGCCCGAGCATCGCCGTGCAATTTGCAGGCAAAGAGGATGTCTGGCCAACGCTGGTTGACAGCAGCCAACTGGAAAATGCCCTGCTGAATCTGTGTATCAATGCCCGTGATGCCATGCCGGAGGGCGGACGCATCACGATTGAGACCGAGAACCTGTGCATGGGTCGTAACGCGGCCAGCACTCACGAAATGCGCGAAGGCGAGTACCTAGCGCTGAGTGTCACGGACACCGGCACTGGCATGACGCCTGAAGTCATCGCAAAAGCCTTCGACCCGTTCTTTACCACCAAGCCGATTGGCCAGGGCACGGGTCTTGGCCTGTCCATGATTTATGGGTTCGCCAAGCAATCGGGCGGACAGGTGCGCATCCATTCGCAGGTCGGTGTGGGTACAAAAATCAGCATTTACCTACCCCGTTACGACGGTGAAGCCACTGAAGATCCACGCGAGTCGGACAAGACATCGGTTGCGCCAGCGGACTCTGGCGAAACCATTCTGATCGTGGATGACGAGCCGACGGTGCGCATGCTGTTGATGGACGTCCTCAGCGATCTCAACTACCGCGTGATCGAGGCCGGTGACAGCGTCGCCGGGCTCAAAGTGCTGCGTTCCGACGTACACATCGACCTGCTGATCACCGACGTAGGGCTACCGGGCGGCATGAACGGTCGGCAGATGGCTGACGCGGGCCGGGAAGTCAGGCCCACGCTGAAAACCCTGTTCATCACCGGCTACGCCGAAAATGCTGCCATCGGCGACGAACAACTCGGCCCGGGGATGCAAGTACTGACAAAACCCTTCGCCATCGACACCCTCACCTCCCGTGTGCGGGAGCTGATCCGGTCGTAGCAAAAAGCACCCCACTGATCCATGTGGGAGCCGGGCTTGCCCGCGAAGAACGATAACTCGGTGTGCCTGACAGACCGAGGCGCCTGTATCGCAGGCACGCCTCGCACACATAGATCTGCGCAATCCTGTGGGAGATGCCCCGGTGTCCCTGACACCACGCTGTCGCTAAGCAAACGGATGACCCTGTAGGAGCCAACTTGT
>NZ_JAWHNU010000079.1:0-22325 GCF_032582135.1 Pseudomonas syringae group sp. J309-1
TCCGATGCCGGGGGTCTGACATCGGATTCTCTATAAAGCCCGGCTTGGACTCAAATGCTTAAGTGAACAGCATTACCCTCATGCAGGGGCTTTTTGTTGTCTGGCCGAAGGTATCGTCGTTTGCCGCCAGACAGCGTGGTGCCATTGAAACCGGGCGACTCGTATCAAAAAAACCAACTATATGATTTGGAATGTTTTTTAGCTGTAGGAGCGCGCTTGCCCGCGATAGCTTCACCACAGGCGATATGTTCATCGGCTGACAGAACGAATCGCGGGCAAGCGCGCTCCTACATGTCTGTGTACCGTGAGACCGCGTGGTGCCATTAACTCAGGGCCTTCTCCTCGGGAATGTGCGTTTTAGCCTGACGAACAAGCACTGCAATGATTCAAATCCTGTGAACGAATGCCCGCGTCAAAAGGTCAAGATCACGTAAGCCGCATTGTCGGCTGCCGAGGAGACCTTGATGAAACAGTGGAACATTTCGTATCTCGACAAAGACGGTGTGCAACAAAGCCATGTGATGGAATCCGAGGAGCTTCCCAGCGATGAGAAGGCCGCCCAGCGTCTTCGGCACATCCTGGTTCCGGTTGCTGACGAGCTGGACATGAATGACCTGGATGGCCGTATAGCCGAGCCAACGGCCAAGTCTTTGAAAGAACACAACGCTGTGCAGATCATCTCGATCAAAGAGGTTTTCTGAGTCCATTGAAAAAATGCCCCCGCCGGGAATTGGCAGAAGACCAATGATGGGGTTACTCTGCAAGTGAGACGGGTGAAGCGTTTCTCCCGTTTTCTCCATGTCGATGCCGGTCTGGCAACAGGCACGGCCTTGTCAGCTACATGCTTGATCCCGTAAAGCAGAGTATCTGCTGTGTAGTGGTGCTACCGGTGAGTGCCGCGCAGGGAATGTTGAAACTCTATCTATCGTTGAATAGGAGGACGTTTCATGAGCACAGCCTATCAAGAGGACATCAGCAGCAACGTGCTGCGCCGCATGAAAGAAAGCGGTTTCGATTTCGCACGCATCCATCCCATCGAGTTCTACGCCATTTTCCCGGACGAGGAACGGGCAAGGCAGGCTGCAGATCAGTATCGCGGTGAGTCCCTTAACACTCAGATCAATGTTCGAGATGACGGTGCCTGGCACTTGCAGCTAAGCAAGGTCATGCACGCGACTTATGATGGCATCGGTGATTTCGAGCAGGATTTCCAGGCTGCGATCACTCCGCTGGACGGAGAAGTCGAGGGCTGGGGAGTCAGACAGGAGATCAGGCGGCTACACGCATGAAACGCGCTATGACATGTTGAATCACCGGTCAATTGCCAGGTACATGCCTGGGGATTGGCCGGTTTTAGTTTGTATGTTCTAAACGTAAAACAGAGTATTCGTCGGCTGTGACCAGTGTGGGCTCAGTTTATGGCAGACAAAAAAAGAGCCACTCAGTGAGTGGCTCAAAGGGAAGTTCGGTAAGGGCAGCCCGCCTGGAAGTCGATACTGGCATCACGCTCGTTTTTTTCGACAGCGACTTGAAACGGGGCATACAAATTCGGTGTGTTTCGGATGTCGCTGATTATCGACAAACGATATCGTCTCGTGAAATCAACTCTGGCTATGCTGGTCATAGCTTTTGCGGTTGAATGACGCTTCCGAATGAGGCGTAGGAGAACTGGTTGGGAAGCTTCTTGCACAGGAATGGTGCGGCGGGCTTTCGATGTTTATATAACCATTTGATATTTAAGCGTTTATGCCGATGGCACGGGCCTTGCGAAGGCCTTTGGTGTCCGTGGTGACAAGGAGTACGGCATGATCCGCACCTTTTATGATGAGATGTACGATGCTGGCGGTATAGTCCGCCCGCATTACCGGGAGTTTGCCCGTTGGTTGGGTGAGACGCCCCCTGAGCTCCTGGCTCAGCGCAGGCGTGAAGCCGATCTATTGTTTCATCGCGCCGGGATTACGTTCACGCTCTACGGTGATGAGCAGGGCACCGAGCGCCTGATTCCTTTTGACACGATTCCACGCAGCATTCCGGCCAGTGAATGGCGGGTGGTTGAGCGAGGCTGTATCCAGCGCGTCAAGGCGCTGAACATGTTCCTTGCCGACCTCTATCACGAGCAGCGGATTATCAAGGCAGGGGTTATCCCCGCCGAACAGGTGCTGGCCAACGAGCAATACCAGTTGGCAATGCAGGGCCTGAATCTGCACCGCGACCTTTATTCGCACATCTCCGGGGTCGACCTGGTGCGTGATGGTGACGGCACGTATTACGTGCTGGAAGACAACCTGCGCACGCCGAGCGGTGTGAGTTATATGCTCGAAGACCGCAAGATGATGATGCGTCTGTTCCCCGAGCTGTTCGCCGCGCAGCGCATTGCGCCTATCGATCACTACCCGAATCTGCTCCTCGACACGCTGAAGAGCTCCAGTCCGCTGGATAATCCAAGCGTGGTGGTACTCACACCGGGCCGCTTCAACAGTGCGTTTTTCGAGCATGCGTTTCTTGCCCGGGAAATGGGTGTTGAGCTGGTTGAAGGTGCGGATCTGTTTGTGCGTGATGATCGCGTGTTCATGCGCACCACCGATGGACCGAAAGCGGTGGATGTTATCTACCGTCGTCTAGACGACGCATTCCTCGATCCATTGGCGTTCAATCCTGATTCGATGCTGGGTGTGCCAGGCCTGCTGTCGGCCTATCGCTCAGGAAATGTGGTGTTGGCAAACGCAATCGGTACAGGTGTCGCGGACGACAAGTCGGTTTATCCCTATGTCACGGACATGATCCGTTTCTATCTGGATGAAGAACCGATCTTGCAGAATGTGCCGACCTGGCAATGCCGCAAGCCTGCTGACCTGTCCCATGTGCTGGCCAATCTCCCGGAACTGGTGGTCAAAGAGACTCAAGGGTCGGGCGGTTACGGCATGCTGGTGGGGCCAGCTTCGACGGCGGCGGAAATCGAGTCGTTCCGCGCCCGCATCAAAGCCAAGCCACACGCTTACATCGCGCAACCGACGTTGTGCCTGTCGACCTGTCCGACATTTGTCGAGAACGGCATCGCACCGCGCCATATCGATTTGCGCCCATTTGTCCTTTCTGGTCGTGAAACCCGCGTCGTACCCGGCGGGCTTACCCGAGTCGCGCTGCGTGAAGGCTCGCTGGTGGTGAACTCGTCTCAAGGTGGCGGAACAAAAGACACCTGGGTGGTCGAGGATTAAGGATGCCTGCCAATGCTAAGTAGAACTGCCTCGGATTTGTATTGGATGTCGCGTTATCTGGAGCGAGCTGAAAACCTCGCGCGGATGCTGGACGTCAGTTACTCGCTGTCTTTGATGCCTCAGGATGGGCGGGGTGACGGGCTCGATGAGCTGGCCATGCCACTGCTGATCACCGGCACGCTGGATCATTACCTGGAGCGTCACGGTGAGCTGCACGCCGAACGCCTGTTGCATTTTTTCGCGCTGGACGCGAGCAACCCGGCCAGTATTTACAGCTGTCTGGGCGCCGCACGGGCCAGTGCTCATGCGGTACGTGGCCGAATCACCGCGGACATGTGGGAGAACATCAACTCCACCTGGCTGGAGATTCGCGGCATCGCCGAACAAGGCCTGACCCGTTATGGCATGAGTCGTTTCTGCGAGTGGGTCAAGGAGCGTTCGCACCTGTTTCGTGGTGCCACATATGGCACGATCATGCGTCATGACGCATTCCGTTTCATCCGGCTGGGCATATTCATCGAGCGCGCCGACAACACCATGCGCATGCTCGATGCGCGCTATGAAATGCTCGAGCTGCGTGGTACTGACACCAATGTGGACGCCGACAGCTCGGCTCATGGTTATTACCAGTGGAGCGCGCTGCTGAGGGCATTGTCGTCCTTCGAAGCCTACACGGAGCTGTATCGCGATGCGCCAGCCGCGAGGCATGTTGCAGAGTTGCTTTTGTTGCGCCCCGACGTGCCTCGTTCGCTGAGTGCCTGTCTTGAAGAGCTGGATCAGATCCTTGCCAGCCTGCCGGGTGCCAATGGCCGCCCTGCGCAACGTCTGGCCGCTGAGCTGGATGCACGTCTGCGCTACACCGGGATCGACGAAATACTGGAGGAGGGCTTGCACGAGTGGTTGAACGAATTCATCCCTTTGCTGGCCCAATTGGGTAACGCTATTCACACTTCTTACCTGGAGGCTGCATGAGACTCTCAATTAGCCACGAGACCACCTATCACTATGAGGATCAGGTCCGCGCAAGCATCCAGTATTTACGTCTGACACCGCACGACAGCGAGCGCCAGCAAGTGCTCAGCTGGCAACTGACCCTGCCGCGCCCGGTGCGCGCGCAGATCGATCCGTTTGGCAACATCCTGCATGTGTTGAGCATGGATGAGCCCCACGAGGCGATCATTATCGGCGCGCGCGGCCAGGTTGAAATCGACGAGAAGCGTGAAGCCGAACATGAAAGTCAGTCTCCGCTGCCGTTCCTGCGTTTCACGCGTCTGACGGAGCCTGATGAAGCCATTCGTGCCTTTGCCAGTCAGCAGTGCAAAACGCGCAAGGACCGCACGGCATTGATTGATCTGATGCACGCGTTGAATCAGTACATTACCTACACGCCGGGGTCTACCGAGGTCGATACTTGCGCAGCGCAGGCCTTTGCGGGCCGGACAGGCGTTTGTCAGGACCACACCCATGCGTTTCTGGCCTGCACACGCAGCCTCGGGATTCCGTCACGTTATGTGTCCGGTTATTTGTACAGCGAAGACAGCGAACATCTTGCCAGTCATGCCTGGGCTGAAGCCTGTATCGACGACGCCTGGTACAGCTTTGACGTGACCAACCAGCTGGCGATCCCGGAGCGGCACCTGAAACTGGCGGTAGGTCTGGATTATCTCGATGCCTGCCCGGTCCGCGGTATGCGCCGCGGCGGTGGTAGTGAACAGATGCACGCCAAGGTACTGGTGTCGCCGATGGTTGGCGCACCGAAGGTCATGATGCAAGCCCAGCATCAGTGATCGCCAGGGGCGGCATCAGCCATTGATGCAAGCCCCCTCGCCAACAAGTTGCCTCCTACCTGACACGGTGCTGAAACGGTAGGAGCGAACTTGTTCGCGAGGCGGGCCAGACCTCACACTGCGCTTATGGTTATTCTCCCGCCTTACGCCGCGCCACCATGTGCTCCAGATAAGCAATCACCTGATCCAGTTCTGTATCGGACAAGACTTCCTTCGGGATGGACGGCATCTTGCCTTGCGGCCATTCGCGCAGGCTTTGCGGGTTGCGAATGTATTGGCGCAAGTACCCGGCGCTGAAGTATTCGGTTGGGCTGTGCGGCAGGTTCAGGTCAGGGCCCAGTTGTGAATCCCCGGCAGCGTTGAGGCGATGACAGGCCAGACAATTCTTCTGGAATAGTGCGAAACCTTTGTTTATCGGATCTTCAGCTGCCAGTTTCGGGTCGGGTAGCAACGCGGGAAAGCGCTCGCTCACTGACGCCAGCACTCGCAGGGTGCTCATCGCATACGGCCATTCTTCGCGGCCAATATTGTCGGCCGAGGGGGCTGTCCACACCAGATAGAACGGTCCAGCGCTTTGCGAACCGTTGCTCAGCGCTGGCCAGGGATGAGCCGGGTCCTCAATGGCCAGCCATGCCTTCGAACCTTTGGGTTGTACCACCGGTGCTGCGGGTATTTCCGCGGCGAATCCGTCGGTCGCAACCGCCTGCAGGTGATCCTGTGCTGTAACACCCTCCAGCAGCGCTACAAGAGGAATGGCGCGATAGCTCATGTCACGTTTGTAGGCGACATCCTCGCTGATCTGGATGGTCTGAATCTGTGGGTGTACGAGCAGCTGACGGGTCTCCCAGGTTTCGACTCCATGAGATCGTTCGATTCTGAGCTGTGCAGCTTGCGGGGAGAGTTGCGGGACGAGTGTCAGCGCTGCGAGGGAAAGAATAAAACGCAAACCATTACTCCGCCGGATCGTCGCTGGTGTCGTAAAGAGCGTTGTGCAGCTCTTCATAGTTGCCACCATTGATAACGCTGTAATAACCGGCCCTGTTCAGTTTGTCCTGAGCTTTGCTGGCTTTTTCGTTGCTGCTGCTGAACACCACAAACACCACGTTGCGGTCATTGAGCACCTGCTTCATTTGATTGACCAGACGTCGCTCCTCTACGCGTACCGCGTTGAGTACAGTGCCCGCGTCGTAGTCACTCTGGCTGCGCACATCGACGGCGAGTTTCCCTTCCTTTAGCGCTGCTACGGCAACCGCTTGTTCGATATCACCTGCGGCGGCGCTACCGGTGCAGAGTAAGAGCCCAAGCGCTATCCATTTACCCATCACCAAATGCCTCCTTTCATAGATGAGCAAAGACTGGCACAGATAATCGTCGCCCGGTAGGGCGCAGTCGTCTGGGTTTACTGCTGCAAAGCCTGTCAGCCGAATAGACGAGTCATATTCGGCAAGATCAACAGCAGGGTAGTGGCGAACAAGATAAGCCCGGCTTGACGTACTTTCGAATGCTTAAACATGGCTATCTGCCTTTTTTTGTTATTCCTGAGCGACAAAAGCTCACCGAATGTATTGATAATGTTCGGGCAGCTGGCAAAGGTGTTTCTTTGAGCAACCGGCCCGGCAAAGCCGCCGACAACCCGAGCGCCGCATATAGTTTTTATCGCGCTACTGTTGCTACAAAATTAACCTTAGAGTCCAAGGTCGTTGTTGTTTAGAACCATTTCGTATGTATGGCCAACTCATACGAATAACCAGTTATAGGAACTGCGGTTAACGGGGCGCATGTTCCCTTGCTAGACAGGTCGGGCATTTTTTCAGCCTGATTAGTGCCGACCTACCGTTCGTCGGTGTCGGAATATTCCTACGTCGGTCATTACTGTTGTACCAACGTTACAAAATACCGGTTGCTAAAAATGCACGCGGTACAGCGATGGTTCAGGTAATGATGCACAGACCCGGCAACCGGCGCTTGCCTTGGCATACCCGTTCAAGGCAGGCTTGGGCCGCGCACTATCGCCTTGACCGTTTCAGGTACTTTTTATGCCGCTACGCATCTGCATTCTGGAAACCGACGTCCTTCGCCCTGAGCTGGTAGACCAATATCAGGGGTATGGGCGGATGTTCGAACGGCTCTTCGCACGGCAACCCATTGCCGCCGAGTTCGAGGTCTACAACGTGATGCAGGGTGTATACCCACCCGAAGGCGAGCGCTTTGACGCGTATCTGGTGACCGGCAGCAAAGCTGACTCGTTTGGCACTGATCCGTGGATTCAAACCCTGAAAGTCTATTTGCTGGAGCTTTATCAGCGCGGCGACAAACTGCTCGGTATCTGCTTCGGTCACCAGTTACTGGCGTTGCTGCTGGGGGGTAAAAGTGAGCGGGCGAGCAAAGGCTGGGGCGTCGGTATCCATAACTACGAGCTGGCACCTGCGACGCCATGGATGACGCCGGCGATGGACAAACTGACCTTGCTGATCAGTCATCAGGATCAGGTCACCGCGTTGCCGGAAAACGCTACGGTCATTGCTTCGAGTGAGTTCTGCCCGTTTGCCGCTTACCACATCAATGATCAGGTATTGTGCTTCCAGGGGCATCCGGAATTTATTCACGATTACTCCCGGACCTTGCTGGATATTCGCCAGGCCTGTCTGGGCGAGAAGGTTTACAAGTCCGGTATCGCGAGCCTCGAGCATGACCATCACGGTCAGACAGTAGCCGAATGGATGATGCGGTTCGTGCAGCATAAAGCTGCGGTTTAAAGTGCGTTTGCGCCCTCGCGGCTGAAGCGGCTCCTGTCAAACTACATGTATATCGCTGAATTGAGATGCAGTTTGTAGGAGCGCGCTTGCCCGCGATTGCGTCAGCACAGGCGATATGTGCACCGAATGACAGACCGAATCGCGAGCAAGCTCACTCTCATCAAGCCACATGCAAACCACTGGATTGAAATGCATTTTCTGTAGGATCTGCCGAAGGCTGCGAAGCATTTCTCCTGAAACATCGCGATCGCAGCCTTCGGCAGCTCCTACAGGTCCTATGTCTGCTGCGCGAGGCGGGCGCTACACAGCTCCACCGGTTGGTGCGATGCCCCTACGGATATGCGCGGCTTCAAAGCCAGCCTGAACGCTTGAAGCTTGCGAACAGTCCGCCACACACCGTCGCTATCGTGCCCAGCACCACGTAATAGCCGTAGTGCCAGGTCAGCTCCGGCATGTTCTCGAAGTTCATCCCGTAAATGCCCGCAATGGCTGTCGGCACAGCAAGGATCGCTGCGTAGGCCGCAAACTTGCGCTGCACGATGCTCTGTCGTGACGACTCCAGCAGCAGGCCAATCTCGATGGTCTGACTGGCGATATCACGCAGGTTGCCCAAATCTTCCATTTGCCGCTTGACGTGAATTTCCACATCACGAAAGTACGGCCGCATGTTCTTGTCGATGAAGGGAAAGCTGAGTTTCTGTAGTTCTTCGCCGACTTCCACCATCGGCGCTACGTAACGCCACAGGCGCAACAGGTCGCGACGCAGACTATGGATGCGCTGGATATCGCTCTCTTTCAACGCCCCCGTCAGTACGCTGTGCTCCAGCTCTTCCAGTTCGCAATGGATAGACTCTGTGACTGGCTGGTAATTTTCCGTCACGAAATCCAGCAGGGCGTAGAGCACAAAGTCTTCGCCATGCTCCAGCAGTAACGGTCTCGCTTCACAGCGCTGGCGCACCAGTCCATAAGATTTGGAGTGGCCATTGCGCGAGGTGATGATGTAACCCTTGCCGGCAAATATATGAGTTTCAACAAACGTCAGTTTGCCGTTCTCTCTGACCGGTGCGTAGGTGACGATAAACAGCGCGTCACCGAAGGTTTCCAGTTTGGGGCGGCTGTGTACTTCCAGAGCATCTTCAAGGGCCAGCTCATGCAGTTTGAACTGCTCCTTGAGGCTGCAGAGCTCAGCGGCAGTCGGTTGCTCCAGACCGATCCAGACAAAATGACCCGGTTTTGCGGCCCAGGCTGCGCCTTCCTCGAGACTGATATCGGTGACTTTCTTGCCTGCACTGTACACCGCAGCGGCAACGACTCGACCCATTTTGGTTTTGCATCCTGATAGTGGCAGGGGATGCCCGGCAACGGGCTCACGAATAAGAGTCGGCAAAGCCCGCCGAGTTCGCGGGCTGTCTAACGTCTGGTTTGACAGGCGCCTGGAGTCAGCTCAACGAATGCTGCTGGTCGGCTTCAATGGCCGCATCCAGCGTATCCAGCAGCGCTTTGCGCACTTTCAGCTTGGTGTGCTTGTGGGCTCTCATGTTGATCTTTTTCAGTTGCAGCGCGGCTGTGCGTGCGGCTTCAGTCAGTTCTTCGACGCTGACCAGCTTGTCGAGGAAGCCTGCATCCATTGCACCTTTGGGATCGAACATTTCGCCGTTGATGACCGAACGGTGGAAAGCCGATTTGCGCAGGCGATCCCTGGCCAGTTCGATGCCGACGTGGTGCATGGTCATGCCGATCTGCACTTCATTCAAACCAATGCTGAACGGCCCCTCGACACCGATCCGATAGTCAGCGGACAGCAGCAGAAAAGCGCCTTTGGCGACCGCATGACCAGGACAGGCAACGACGATAGGGAAGGGGTGAGCCAGCATGCGTCGGGCCAGCGTCGAACCCTCCTTAACCAGGTTGATGGCGGCTTCGGCGCTCGACGTCATGACTTTCAGGTCGTAACCACCGGAAAGAATGCCGGGCTGGCCGGTGATGATCACCACCGCGCGATCTTTCACGGCTTGATCGAGCGCGCTATTGAAAGCAGCTACCACCTCAGGGGAAATAGCGTTGACCTTGCCGTTGCTCAGGGTCAGCGTGGCGATGCCGTCTTCCAGTTGGTAAGAGATCAAATCACTCATGACAATGTTCCTTGTTATTGACGTGAGCAGACGTTACCCACCCGCAAGGGGCAGGTAAAGCGATGACTACCGGGTCATTTTTTCTTTGAACGTCTGCTGTCAGTGGCAGCTTATAGAATCGCTGATCGGGCGCTGAACAATGCCACCTTGCCCACCACTTCAATGCTTACCTGAGCGAAGTGCAGTTCAAGCGCACTGCGCAACCCCGCCACGGTATCGCTGCGGTTACCGAAAATCCCTTTCTTGTTGTAGATGTCCATCAGCTTGCGGCCAAAGCCATTGTGGTCAGCCGCATCTCCGAGGATGGTGGCGCCGAACAACACGCCATTGTTTTTCAGGCAGGGCTTGAGGCTGGCGAACACCTGGGCCTTTTCGGTCATGGTGCCGGGCAGGCAATGCAGCAGATAGAACAGAGAGATCGAGTCGTAGCGGCCATGCTGCGAGGCATCCAGCGGTTTGAACACATCATGCTGCAGGACTTGCGTGTCAGCGCGACCGAAGCGGTCTTTGGCGGCCTGAAGGCTGCTGGGGTTCAAGTCCAGCAAGGTGACGTGAGTGGTGTCCGGCAGGCGGGCTTTGGCCAGGTAATAACCGGTGCCGACACCCACATCAAGATGGCTTGCGCCCACGTGACGGTCGAAGAATGGCTGTAATACTTGCCGGGTAGGGCAGTGCCAGGCGAACTGGTTGGAAATGCCCAGTACCCAGGCGTCGTAAAGCTTCAGCGTCAGGGGCGAGTAAACGGCAGCCCCTGCTTCGGAGGATGTGCTCATCAGTGCGCTACTCCTGAATGTCGTTCAGCTCGCAATATTCCGCCCAATCCATACCCAGCGCCTCTGCCACCTGCTGATGGGTGTCAAGGCGCATGGCCTTGAGTTGCTCAGGCGTTTCAGCGATCAACTGCGCTGCCAGCTCCCAGGGTTCGATGCCTTGTGCTTCCGCTTCATCTTCAAAGGCCCACTTGATCTGATCTTGCTGATCCTTGGCGCTAAGGCTCTGAATTTCATCGCGCAGAAGAGGATTGGTCTCAAGGTATTTAGCTTGAGTAACGTCGTTCCATTCGAGCAGATTCATCGGGTTCTCCGCAGGTTTGCAGCCAAGTCAGTATCTCCAGCACAACGCGCCAAAGAGACGGGAACGCGATTGTGCGTGATTGGGGGTTGAGCTGCCAGTGCCACCGGGCCTGTCGCGTGGAATGGGAAACAGATGTCAACCAGCCATCGCCATCCTCAGCGCCACTGCAGCCTCCAACAGTTTGTGTGCCTGAAGCGCAACGTTTGCCGACAATCCTTCGTCACCAGCCTCCTTGAGCATGACAACCAGATCCAGCAACTTGCCCACCTCTGTTTCAATATTGCGCACGGATTCCGAGATTTGATATCTGGGTGAATGTGCCATCGCTTTCGATCTCCGCCGAGCAGGATTCGAATATAAAGCAATGCTTCACAGGAAATCACCCCGGCCAGTATCTGCACGAGGTTCAAACCCTGTGATCATGAGTTGGCGCCAGGCGCGCAGAGGGGGATTTGCTTAACCGCATGAAAATTCTGAAAAAACCTTTGCGTTCGCAAAAGCTTTCGACTACATTAGCGCGCCTCGACAGACCAACGGTGTGACGAGATACGGTGAAGTGTCCGAGTGGCTTAAGGAGCACGCCTGGAAAGTGTGTATACAAGAAATTGTATCGAGAGTTCGAATCTCTCCTTCACCGCCAAATTCGCTACAAACGAAACCCCTGATTTCCTTGAGAAGTCAGGGGTTTTTCGTTTCTGGCTATTTGTCCTTTCAGCAGTTCATCAAAACCGCTTCAACAGATAGGCCCGGCGATTCATCAAGCCCCAAACCCACCATCAATCGTCAAACTCGCGCCGGTGATATAACCCGCTTCCGGGCCCGCAAGATAGGCAACGAAGCTGGCGATCTCTTCGGTGTTGCCGTAACGTCCGATCGCCATCAGCGGGATCAGTGATTCGGCGAAGTCGCCGCTCGCCGGGTTCATGTCGGTGTCGACCGGACCGGGCTGTACGTTGTTGATGGTGATGCCCCGTGGGCCGAGGTCGCGGGCGAGGCCTTTGGTCAGGCCGACCAGCGCTGATTTGCTCATGGCGTAGACACCGCCACCGGCGAAGGGCATGCGGTCGGCGTTGGTGCTGCCTATATTGATGATGCGGCCGCCATCGCCCATGTGTTTTGCTGCGGCCTGTGAGGCGATGAATACGCTGCGCACGTTGATAGCCAGCGTGCGGTCGAAATCTTCCAGGCTGAACTCATCCAGCGGACCGATGGCGAGTACGCCTGCATTGTTGACCAGGATGTCGACGCGACCGAATTTTTCAACTGTAAGGGCAACTGCGTTACGAATGGCTTCTGCGTCTGCGCTGTCGGCTTTGATTGCCAGGGCCTTGCCGCCATTGCCCGTGATGCTTTCCTGCAGTTCCTGCGCCTTGGCCTCGGAGCTGACGTACGTAAAAGCGACTGACGCGCCTTCTTCGGCCAGACGTTTGACGATGGCGGCGCCGATACCCCGTGAACCGCCTTGAACGAGCGCTATTTTGCCGCTGAGTGGTGTGTGCTGAGTCATGAGATTCTCCTGAGCAGTTGTTAAGTGAGTTGTTGGGGGGCAGTATCCGGCGCAGATTGCATCCTGAGTAGGCGGTAATTGCGATAGTCTGAGTAAACCAAAAGTTTAGAATCCGACTCATGGAAAACTTCAGCAGCATCGAATGCTTTGTCCGCAGCGCCGAGGTAGGCAGCTTTGCCGAAGCGGCACGACGTCTAAGCCTGACGCCAGCGGCCGTGGGTAAGAGTGTCGCCAGGCTGGAAGCGCGGCTGGGTGTGCGCCTGTTCCAGCGTAGTACCCGCAGCCTGACACTGACAGAAGCCGGGCAGCGTTTTCTGACGGAAGTCGCTGCCAGCTTCACCACCATTCAAAATGCCGTTGCCAATCTGGCCAGTGCGGAAGGGCAGCCGGCGGGCACGCTGAAGGTCAGCATGGGGACGATCTTCGGACGGCTTTACATCGTGCCACTGCTGGCTGAGTTTCTACGTCGTTACCCGGCCATTACGCCAGATTGGCATTTTGATAACCGACAGGTGGACTTGATTGGGCAGGGATTTGACGCAGCCATTGGTGGTGGTTTTGATCTGCCTCAAGGGGTCGTGGCGCGCAAGTTAGCGCCTGCGCACCGGGTGCTGGTGGCGTCGCCGGGCTATCTGGCCGGGCAGCCGGCTATTGATCAGCCGGAGGATCTGCAGAACCATCCGGGAATTCTGATCCGTTCGCCGCAGACCGGACGAATCCGCTCCTGGCCGCTGACCAGTCGCGATCACCAGTACAGCCCGCTGGACCTGAAGCCGCGCATGACCATGAGTGATTCGGAGGCCGCGTGTTCTGCTGCCGAGCAAGGCTTGGGCATTGCCTTGGTGAGCATGCCGTTTGCCGTCCCGTACCTGCGTAATGGGCAACTGCTACGGGTGTTGCCCGATTGGTACGTCGATGACGGTAATATTTCGCTCTATTACACTGAGCACAAATTGCTGCCAGGCAAGACGCGGGCTTTCGTGGATTTTGTGCTTGAACAGTTCGCCCTGCAGGGACTGCCTGCAGCTTTCAGCGCCCTGTAAAAGCCTTTGACAGAGTCAGTTCAGATGAAGATTCACGCCAACGCCGCACTACTGATCATTGATATGCAACAGGGCATTCAGCATCCCAAATTAGGCCGCCGCAATAATCCTCAGGCTGAAGGGCAAATGCTCGCGCTGCTCCAGGCCTGGCGCGACACCCAAAGACCCGTGATCCATATCCGGCATTTTTCCCGCGAGCCTGAGTCGGTGTTTTGGCCGGAGCAGTCCGGCGTGGAATATCAATCGGCCTTTTTGCCCCTGGATGGTGAGCGTGAGTTGCGCAAACAGGTGCCCGACGCGTTCTGCAACTCGCCCTTGGCGCAGTGGTTAAAAGACGATTCCATCACTCAGGTCGTTATCGTTGGTGTTGTCACCAACAACTCAGTGGAATCCACTGCCCGCGCTGGTGGCAATCTGGGGTTTGAGGTGATAGTGCCCCATGACGGTTGTTTTACCTTCGACACGCCGGATTTTTTCGGCACACCACACAGTGCAGAAGATGTGCACGCCATGTCGTTGGGTAATCTGCATGGGGAATACGCCACGGTCGTGGGCAGCGAAGAGATACTGCAGCGTCTGTGATCACCGATTCTGCAAGAACACCACATAACCCTTGAACCATGGGTTGTCTTGCAGATAGTCAGGCGCTTGCCATTCGCCGCCCTGAATCAGTCCAATTTTAAACGGCAAACCCAGCCGACTGATTCGTGGCAGGTAAGTACTGTAGTCCGGAATGCTGTGGCGGCCCTGATAGGTTTGCACCACAACTTCATCGACCACGCCTTTGAGTTTTCCGATAACGGAAGCGTCCGCATTGCTACTCCAATCCAGCAGGCCGGTAATGCTCAGGCGATAGTCGGCGGGCAGGCGTTGGCGAAGGTCGCGCAGAAACGTCACGTATTCGTCGAGGTAGCGGGTGCGGGCATCAAAGTCGATCTGGATGCCCACCACCAGGTTACCTGCCTGACGCCAGCGTTTGATCTGGCCAAACAGCTGGGTATAGACCGTCTCAGGCCAGCGTAGAGTATGAGCGCGATAGACGATCCAGACTTCGCGCTGAGGCAGCTTCGCCACTTGCATGCCCTGCGCCACGAAGTTGACTCGACGGTGTTGTTCACTGCGCGAGCTACTGATCTGCCCTTGCAAGAGGTACAGGGTTTTTGCCTTGGTCAGCACCGGCTGTGCAGCGACACCTCCCCACAGCCAAAAGGCATCATGATCCTCGGCATTGACCGCTGCCTTGGCCGAGCCCAGCTGTAATAAGCACAGCAGCATTAGCCAGCCGCGCATCGAGGATTACCAGTAATACTGCAAAGACTTACCCCAGGGTGTATCGGCAAAGCCACTTTTGAGCTGTTTGAACCACGCCTTGCGTACCGAGGGCTCTACTGCCTTGCCGCCGCAGCCATTGTTGCCCGACGGGGCGTAGCAGTTGATGGCGCGATACAGTGCGTAGGCTTTGTCTTCGTGGTCAACCTTCGGATTGGCGATGACGGTTTGATACGCGCTATGCCTGGAGAATACCTGCCCGGCAAAACCGGGGGCTGTGCCGCCCAGCACATCGGCGCTGCGTGCTTTGTCCAGTGGCATGCGATCCAGGCCGTTGCGCAGAATGAATTCGCCCATGCAGTTCAGGCCTCGGGGATTCTTCGCATCCTTTTGTAAAGTCGCTGCAGTGTCCGCAATACTTGGGCAGACGTAGCCGGATTCGGTCTTGTCGCCTCGCCAGCGAAACAGCGTCAACGCCTGTCCCTGATCGTAGACATAGCCAAGGCTGTAGCCGAGTTTTTCTGCAGACGGGCTCTCTGGCAATTGTTTGAGATCCTCGCCAAACGCACCGAACTGACTGCGCATCAGGTCTTTGTACAGCAGAACAAACAGCGCGGTGTTGCGCTCGGTATCGCTGGCACCCTGAGTGACCTGTTGGCGCAACAGGTCTGCATCTGCAGCTTTGCCGAGCAGGATGTAGCGCACTTTTTCGGCCTTAATGGGCGAGTCAGCGGCGAAGACCCTGGCCAGTTGCTCATCGCGCTCGTAACTCATGGCCAGCGCTAATTGCAATTGTTCATGTTGCAGCGGCAGTTTGACCAGCGGCATTAATTGCAGCCACAGTGCCTGCGCGTCCTTTGAATTCTGATTGGCTTCCAGAGCCAACCCACGCAGCATCTGCTGGCTGAACACCAGGTAATTGAGCTCGGCGGGGACGGTATCGGGTAGCAGTTGCAGGGCGCTGGCCGGATTGTTCTCGACGTACAGGGCGAACGCGGCCTGCAAATAAGTGAAGAGCTCTGGATGTTCAGCGAAGGTGTCCTTTTGCGCCATCAAACCGGCTTTGGTCAGCTTGCTGCTGGAGCCTTCACGCATCCACATCAGGTCATTGACGGCGACGATCATGGGCGACTTGATCGCGGTCGTGTTCGGCGTTATGAGCTTGAGATCCGCCTCGCGCACCAGCGCTTCGTAAGCCGGGTTGTCTTCGCTTGGGCCAAATAGCAGCGCTTCATAATCAGCGGCCAGCTTGTCTTTGTCCTGAGTCAGCCAGTGCACCCGGCGCAGCAAGCCCGTGGCGGTGCTGGAATAGACGCCGTAGGGGTAGTTGTCGACGTAGTTCTTGAAGGCACTTTCAGCTCGTCTGGCCGCAGCCAGATCAACGCGATCCGGCCTCAGTTCGCCGTATTCGAAGGCTTTCTCCTGAGCCAGGTTTAGCTCGGTTCGGCCAATCATGTACAGCGCCGTATCTTTCAACCATTCGTTTGGATTATCAGCCAGCAAGGTGAAGCCCTTGCTCGCGTCGACGAAACGTCCGCTGTAGAAGTCGGCGGCCGCTTGCAGATAAGTGGTGAAGGCCTTGCCTGTGCTCGAGGTGATTTCGCCAGGCAACAGACTGGTCAGTTGCTCGGGCTCCCACCCGCAGGCCGGGAGCATCTGCATCCGGCTGTTCGCCAGCGCAGCGCGTTCAGCAGGGGAGAGTTCCGGCGTCTTGATCAATTCGCGAATGAAATCCGTGGCGGTGGTTTCATTGTTGCTGCGGCAGCGGCTGCCTTCGCCGTCGATCAACATATCGCCAGCCACTTCTGCGGGTTCGCGTTTGATGCCCAGCGTGGCAAGCATCTCATTCAGCCCGAGTGTATGACCGTCTTTCGCAACCTCTTCATCGATCTCGCCTTGCACCGGCAGCAGGCGGTAATGAGCAAAAGGTACTTCTCCGTAACCTTCAGCAAGGTCATCCTTGTTCAGTGCTGCGGGGCTCAATTGCAACTTGCCGGCATTGGCCAGGAGCAGCCGCAGATTAACCGAGCTGTCATTGCCGGGGCTGAGGAAAGGCAAGTTACTGCAAGGGTCCAGCTGTTCGCTGAGTATCGACCAGGTCGGATAGCAGGAGTCATCACTGCTGGCTTGGGCGAGGGAGGAAGCCGATGCACACACGGCGATGGCCAGAGAAGTCAGCAGGCGGCTTTGCATGGAACGTCCTTGAGAGGGCTAGGGCGAGGGATGTGAGCGCTGGCTCTTGCATTCCTTTCGGGTTTGAAATGCACTTCGTAGTAGCTGCCGAAGGCTGCGAAAGCACTTATTCTGACACAAAGCCATCGCGGTACTCGTGCGCTCCTACCGGTCTACCATTTGGCACGAGGCAACACCCACCCCCTGCAGATCATCATGGCGAAGGGAGGCCCTACACCATCCGTTTGAGCGTGTTGTCCTTGCGCACGAAGTGGTGCCAGATCGCGGCAACGACATGCAGGCCAATGATGTAGTAAAAAATGGAGCCCAACAGTTTGTGCAGGTCTTCCAGTGATTCGGCGAAGCGCTCGGAGACGGGAAAGGGGGACGGGATCAAAATATCCGTCAAAGGAATTGGCAGCGAGCCTTTTTCTATCAGCACTGTAAACAGTCCCAGTAGTGGCTGTGCAAACAGGAACGCATAAAGCAGATAGTGGGAAGCGGTTGCCGCGAGTCGCAGAAAACCCTCGAGTGGTGGTGTTATATCCGGTGGCGTATGACGGCGCCGTTCAGCAACGCGGAAGAACGCCAGGGTCAGCACGAGAATGCCTACCCAGAAATGGCTTTGTACCGCGAAAGCTCGCAACTCAGAACCACGCGCAAATTGTGTGCGGCTCAGGATAAGGGCGTACGCCAGCACGATCAGGATGGCCATTACCCAGTGAAGCCAACGGGCTCTATAGCTATAGCGTATTGCTGAAGGTGTATTCACGGTGTTTTCCCTTGATTGTTTTTTGGCATTTTAGGCACAGATGCAGATTGCCGCAGGCCGATTTCTGGCTTGCCGTGTTTCGACCGCTCAATGCTCTAGCTTGCTCGGCGATGGCGGGTCGATGAGTGCTTGCAGTGCAGTCACTTTCTTGACCGAGGATCGCTTATATCGTTGCAGCAATACCCATGCCGGAACCCCTGTTTTTCGCCAGGACATGCTAGCCATGCGCCAACGCTGAGAGCGTTCAGGTCCGGTTGGTGGCGCATCTTTCTGGGGCCCGGCCTGCGATGCGCAGCACCGACTCACCTGTTGGGTCGATAACCTGGACGACACGGGTGAGTTTACTGAGCTGAAAAAACGGTATGGAACCTGTGCCAGTACCAGGCTTCATATGACGTGAACATTCATGCCTGAAAGCGGGCGTGGACCTCGGCCAGGATCGCGTCTGGAGGTCCGCAGCTCACGGGCGCCGCGTATTGCACTGGGCCTCTCATCATGAGCGATATCCGCATTGGCATCTCCGGCTGGCGCTACGTCCCGTGGCGGGGCGACTTTTATCCGGAAGGGCTGACACAGAAAAACGAGCTCAAGTTTGCGTCTCGTGCGGTCAACAGTATCGAGATCAATGGCTCTTTTTACGCTCTGCAATCGCCGGACTTATATGCGCGCTGGTATGCCGATACGCCTGATGATTTTGTGTTCAGTGTCAAAGCCCCACGTTTCATTACCCATGTGCGGCGCCTGAATGAGGTTGAGAAACCCGTCGCCAACTTTTTTGCGTCGGGTATTTTTCAGCTCAAACAGAAACTGGGACCGATCCTCTGGCAGTTTCCGCCGAGCTTCAAATTCGATGCTGAGCAATTCGAACACTTCCTCACGCTGTTGCCTCATGACATGAAGCAGGCCAGGCGTTGCGCTGCGCAGTGCGACGAAAAAATGCACAAGCCCGGCTATCTGGACCTTCCCCAAACCGGTCGGCTACGCCATGCGGTGGAGATCCGTCACGCAAGTTTCAAGGTGCCTGAGTTCATTACCTTGTTACGCAAGTACAAAGTGGCGTTGGTGATGGCGGACACCGCAGGCAAGTGGCCGTACATCGAAGACCTGACCAGTGACTTTGTCTACTTGAGGCTGCACGGCGATAAAAAACTTTATGCCAGTGGCTATACCGACAAGGCCATCCAGTATTGGGGCGATCGTATTGATGCCTGGCGCAAAGGCTCACAGCCATCCGACGCCCAGGTGTTGATTACTGGAAAAGGGCTTAAACGCAAATCCCGGGACATTTATTGCTACTTCGATAACGACCTTAAAGTCCGTGCGCCGTATGACGCCCGTCAATTGCTGGAGCGCTTCGATCTCGCCAAAGGGCTGGACGTTGCGCCGGGCGACCTGCAAGGAGTTGAGTTTTGACCAGTGCCACAACGCCGGTTGGCGTGCGAACGGCTACATCTGCCAGCGTTTCCCTGAACGTGCTGACCATGAACATGCACATGGGATTCGGTTTTATGAATCGCCGATTTATTTTGCCCGAGCTGCGAGACGCGGTTCGCTCAGTGTCTGCCGATGTGGTGTTTTTGCAGGAAGTGCACGGCGAACATCAAAATCACGCCCAGCGCGTGAAGGATTGGCCAACGACCTCGCAGTACGAATTCCTGGCGGACAGCATGTGGGGTGATTTCGCCTATGGCCGCAACGCGGTCTATCCCCACGGCCACCATGGCAACGCGCTGCTGTCCAAGTACCCGATCAGCTACCACGAGAACCTCGACATCTCGATCCATGGCACAGAAGAGCGCGGCTTGTTGCACTGCGTGCTGGATGTTCCCCATCACGGTCACGTGCATGCCATCTGCGTGCACCTTGGGCTGCGGGAAAATCATCGCCAGCAGCAACTGAAGCTGCTCGCTGAATTGCTGGCCCGGTTACCGGAGGGCGAGGCGGTGATCGTAGCCGGGGATTTCAACGACTGGCGTCAGCGCGCCGATGCGGCGCTGCATGGCACCGGGCTGCACGAAGTTTTCGTTCAGCACTTCGGCGTCTCCGCTAAAAGTTTTCCCGCGCGCTGGCCGTTGCTTCGGCTTGACCGCATTTACGTACGCAATGCCACGAGCAATCGACCCAAAGTCTTGTCCAATCGTCCGTGGTCACACCTTTCAGATCATGCGCCGCTGGCAGTGGAGTTAACCTTATGAGTGATCAGGCGAATAAGCACGGGCAGTGGCAAGAGGGCAATTCGGTTGAGTTGCTGATCAACGGCGAAGACTATTTCACTCGCGTCTTCGAATGCATTCGCGCGGCGCGCAAAGAAGTGCTGCTTGAAACCTTCATCATTTTCGAAGACCGGATCGGGGAGGCGCTGCAGCAAGCGCTCATTGAGGCTGCTAGCAACGGCGCTTACGTCGTGGTGACCGTGGACGATTACGGGACTTCGGATCTCAGCAAGTCATTTGTCGGCCGGATGCTGGCTGCGGGTGTTCATATACAGCTGTTTGATCCACGTCCGCGCCTGATGGGCATGCGCACCAACCTGTTCCGGCGTCTGCACCGAAAAGTCGTGGTTATCGACGGTGAGCTGGCCTTCATTGGCGGCATTAACTACAGCGTTGATCACATGAGTGATACCGGTCTGACTGCCAAGCAGGATTATGCAGTCCTGGTTCGTGGCCCTATCGTCGGCGATATTCACAAGTCCGCCATGCGCCTGTTGAGTGAAGGTGTGCGAGCCAAAGTCCCGGCGCTGCGCGTAGCGACCCAGCACGCGGGCAGTGCGCGAATGCTGTTGTGTGAGCGCGACAATGAGGAGCACACAACTGATATTGAAGAGCAGTATTTGCTGGCGATTCGTAATGCAACCCAGCGGATCACCATCGCTAACGCCTACTTCTTCCCCAGCTACCGCTTCCTGCGTGAGTTGCGAAATGCTGCGCGCCGTGGCGTCAAGGTCACCCTGATTCTGCAAGGCCAGCCGGACATGCCGTTCGTGCGTGTCTGCTCGCGGCTGACATACACCTACTTATTGCGTGACGGGGTGAAAATCCACGAATACACCCAGCGTGCGCTGCACGGCAAAGTGGCTCTGATTGACCGTGAGTGGTCCACCGTCGGCTCCAGTAACCTGGACCCGCTGAGCCTTGCGCTGAATCTTGAAGTGAACCTGTTCATCCGCGATCAACAGCTCAATCAGCATCTGCACGAGCATTTGACCGGACTCGCTGCGGCCCACAGTAAAGAAATGAACCTGAGGGGCGCTGCACGAGGTCAGTGGTGGCGTGCGCCGATGATCTTCCTGAGTTTTCACTTCCTGCGTCACTTCCCGGCCATCGCTGGCTTGTTTCCGGCCCACGGCATGAGGCTCAAACCGTTGCGGGCTGCGGATGTAATTCCTGAAGCGAGCGTTGTTGAAAATGAGAAAAGCAGCGTCACAGAGCAATTGAAGTCCAGCCTGCAATCGGATCAGGAGAAGTCGCTATGAGTCAGGCTTATGAGGCGTCTTCGGATCAGCCAAAAGAAAAAGAGAAACAAAGCAACAAATGGAAGTGGGCCAAGCGTGCCTTCAACCTGTTTTTCTTCATCGCGGTGCCGGTGTTGTTGTTCCTGCTGGTCAAGAACCTCGATTGGCAGGAAGTGAAGCAGGCGTTGCAGTCCTACAAGCTCAGCACCCTGGCGCTGGGCGTAGTGATTGCGCTGTGTAGCTACCTGACGTATTGCTGTTTTGATGTTTTGGCACGGTTTTATACCGGGCACAAGCTGGCGATCAAACAGATCGTACCGGTGGCGTTTGTCTGTTATGCGTTCAACCTGAACCTCAGTTCGTGGGTCGGCGGGATTGCGTTGCGTTATCGCCTGTATTCCCGGCTTGGACTGGATGTGCCGACTATTACTCGTGTGTTGAGTCTGAGCCTGATCACCAATTGGTTGGGTTACATGATTCTGGCAGGTGGCGTTTTTGCAATGGGCTTTCTGGAGCTGCCCAAGGAATGGGCGGTAGGTACGGGAACGCTGCGGTTGATCGGCTTTGCTTTGTTGGCGGTGTCGGGTGCTTATTTACTGGCTTGCCGGTTTTCAAAGCGTCGCTCGTGGACCATTCGCAAGCAGGAGATCACGCTGCCGTCGATGAAGCAGGCGCTGCTGCAGGCCAGTCTCGGCGCGCTGAACTGGTCGCTGATGGCGTTGGTGATTTATACCCTGCTGCCGGACAAGGCGTTCTATCCAGCCATTCTTGGGGTGTTGTTGATCAGCAGCATCGCTGGTGTGATCACGCATATCCCGGCGGGGCTTGGGGTGCTGGAAACGGTCTTCATGACCTTGCTTCAGGATGAGTTCTCGAAAGGCACCTTGCTAGCGGCGCTGATTGGCTACCGGGCGATTTACTTTCTGCTGCCGCTGGTGATTGCTGTGGTTGTTTATCTGGTGCTGGAGAAGCGTAGCAAGAAGATGGGGGAGAGGAATCAGGCTGAAGGTGGGGCCTGATCATTTGTTTTGCGTACATATCCGTTGTTGGGATAACGGCTGAAACTGGTTGCGCTTTTACAGCGCCTCACTTTTGAAAGGAGCCCAAAAGTAAGCAAAAGGCTCTTGCCCCACCACTCGGCACC
>NZ_JAWHNU010000080.1:0-9670 GCF_032582135.1 Pseudomonas syringae group sp. J309-1
GCAAGCTCACTCCTACAGGGTCCGTGTTTGCTGCGCGACAGCGTGGTGTCAGGGACACCGGGGCGACTCCCACAAAGCTCATTCGGTGTGTCCGGAATATCGGGAACGGACAGGGCCTACCCCGCGAAAAAATGAATCCTGAACACAGCCCCGCCCAGTGGCGAATCACCCAGGGTCAACCGCGCGTTGTAGCTTTCGATGATGTCTTTAACCACCGCCAGCCCGATGCCCTGACCCGGGTTCTGGCGGTCCAGACGTTCGCCACGCTGCAAAATACGTTCGCGCTGGTGTTCCGGCACGCCGGGGCCGTCGTCTTCAACGCATAACTCTTCCCCGGCTTCGGACGTCCGCAAGCTGACGCGAACCTGCCCCAGACATAACCGATACGCGTTCTCCAGCAGGTTGCCGAGCATTTCCAGCAAGGCGCCCTCTTCCATCGGCACCACGCATTCGTCGGGCAGGTCCAGCGTCACTTTCACCTGTTTATCGCGGTAGACCTTCTCCAGCGTATTGCACAGGCTTTCCACCACCGGCCGGAGCCTGACGTGATGACGCACCAGCCCACTCTTGCGCAGGCTGGCCCGCTGCAGTTGATAGCCGATCTGCTGACTCATGCGCTCAATCTGGGATTGCAGTATGCGCGCCTGCTCGACATCTTCAGGTCGCTTTGCGATGTTTTCACTGACGCCCTGCAACACCGCCAGCGGGGTTTTCAGGCTGTGAGCCAAGTCGTCGAGGGAGTCGCGGTAACGAATCCGCTGCTCGCGCTCACTGCTCAGCAACCGGTTCAACGACCCGGTTAGACGCAACAGTTCGCTCGGATGATTTTCACTCAGGCTCTCGCGCTGGCCCGACTCCACCTGATCCAGCTCCTGACTCAAACCGCGCAAGGCACGCAGCCCCCAGGTCAGACCCAGCCACAGCAGCGCGAGCAATACCAGCAACGCCGCGCCAAACCCGAGATAAAGCTTTTGCCGCAGCTGAGTGACGGTTTCCTGATAACCGCGCACCGGTTGCAGCGCCACGATACTGAAGGCCGCATTACGGCCGCCGAGCAATCTGATTTCCACGTCATAGACGAAGAATTCTTCGCCGTTGGACTCTTTGATCGTGGTGAACTCACTGCCCTTGCCGTCGTAGCGCGGCTGGTAGTCGATGTATTCGTCTTCAGTAGCCAGCGAACGCCAGACCAGATCACCCTGACGGTTATAGATGTAGCCCAGCAAGCGCGAGCCGGGAAGATTGAACTGCTCACCGGGCAGCACGGATGGCATCAACAGACGGCCATTCTCGACTCTGGCGGCGGAAATCAAGGTGGTCACATCGGACGCCAGCCGCTGCTCGATGGAGCCGCGCAGCGCGAGGCTGAATGCGCCCTGCAAGGCGGGCAACATGAGTAGCATGAAAATCACTGCCAGGGTCGCTGCGCCAATCATCAGGCGCAGGTGCAGCGAACGAATCATGTGCAGCGCTCGTTGAACAGGTATCCCAGCCCGCGCACGGTTTCAATGGGTTTGAAGGCCACGGCACCTTCGATCTTGCGCCGCAGACGACCGACCAGAACCTCGATCACATTCGGATCGCGCTCTTCGTCATCGGGGTAGAGTTGCTCCATCAGGCGCTCTTTGGCCACCACCTGCTGATGATGGCGCATGAGGTATTCGAGAATCCGGTATTCGTAGGCGGTCAGCGGCAGCGGTTGCTCTTCCAGAGTCGCCTGTTTGCGGTTCAGGTCCAGCGATAATGGCCCGGCAATAATCGTCGAGTGGGTAAACCCGCTGGCCCGGCGCAGCAAGGCATTGAGGCGCGCTTCCAGCTCTTCGAACTGAAATGGCTTGACCACGTAATCATCAGCCCCGGCAGCCAGGCCTTCGACCTTGTCCTGCCAATTGCCACGAGCCGTCAAAATCAGGATCGGAAACGCCTTGCCGAGGGTGCGCAACTGACGAATCAGCTCCAGCCCGCTCATGCCCGGCAGCCCGAGGTCGATTACCGCCAAGTCATGGTTGAACTGGCCCACCTGGTAGAGCGCCTCTTCGGCGTTGGCGACCGACTCAACGATATGGCCAGCCTCGGTCAATCGGGTTTGCAAGTGATGACGCAACAGCGCCTCGTCCTCAACCACCAGCAACTTCATGCAGCTCTCCCGGGTGATGTTTCACGTTCTAAAATCAACTCCGCAGCCATGCCAAACAACTACAAACCACTGAATTGAAATACATTCTGAGCGCACGAGCAACGCGAGGCCGCGATTGCGATTTATCAGGCAGACCGCTATCGCTGCCTCGTGTTGCTCGTGAGCGCCTACAGAGCTTTATTTGTGGCATTACAGCGCATCGCCTCGGACACGAGGTGTGACGCTCAAAGCAACTGCTGCACCGGCTTCCAATGCTGCGAACCGCCCTCTTCAGTATTAAGCGAGGCCACATGAGCCTGGTGCAGATCATAGTGCCCCGACAGCGTTTTCGGCGCGACCGGCACGCCATTGTATGTACCCGACAGGCTGTCATACGTTGCAGAATAATATAGCCGGTCGGCGCGGGGCCGGTCATCGACCTGCTCGCTCAACCCCTGACTCCAGACACCCTCACCCAGCGACCTGCCACTCTCGCCAAACCTGTCGACCCGTTCGCCACTTTTGTTCAGCGGTGCTCGGGAAACTTCATTGCCGCTGTCCGCCGCTTGCGCCGCAGCACTGCCGCCCAGAAAAGCCAAAGCCAAGAAAAACTTGTTGAGTGTCGTCATGGTGTAGTCCTCTTGCGCCGGGCGCTGTTCAGGTACGGCACCAGACTAGTCTGCGCGCCCTGAACCAGCCCTGAACACCCACTGAACCTGCGCTGAACAACTATCTACCGCACACATTAAAAAACACCCGTCACAATGCGTTAATCTTCCTACCCATTCCCAACCGCTATATAGAAGGTGTCGATCATGCGTTTATGGATTGCGTTGCTGATGATGGGGCTGGCCGGTGTGACTCAGGCGGCCATCAAGACCGAACAGATCAACTATAAAAGCGCCGACGGCACCCCGCTGGTGGGTTATTACGCTTATGACGACGCCATCAAAGGCCAGCGTCCCGGCATCATCGTGGTTCATGAATGGTGGGGCCTGAACGATTACGCCAAGCGTCGCGCCCGTGACCTTGCAGCGCTCGGCTACAGCGCCATGGCTATCGATATGTACGGTGAAGGCAAGAACACCGAACACCCGAAAGACGCCATGGGCTTCATGCAGGCGGCGTTGAAAGACAGCGACGCGGCCAACAAGCGCTTCGATGCAGGTCTTGAGCAACTGAAGAAACAACCGCAGACCGATCCGAAGAAAATCGCCGCTATCGGCTACTGCTTCGGCGGCAAGATCGTTCTGGATGCGGCCCGTCGCGGCGAACCGCTGGCTGGCGTGGTCAGCTTCCACGGTGCATTGGTCACCAACACCCCCGCCAAGGCCGGTGGCGTGAAAGTCCCGATGCTGGTGGAGCACGGCGCTAAAGACAGCATGGTCACCCCGGAAAACGTCGCTGCCTTCAAAAAGGAAATGGACGACGCAGGTGCCGACTATAAATTCGTCAGCCTCGCCGACGCCAAACACGGCTTCACCAACCCCGACGCCGACCGCCTCAGCCACGGCGAACACGGCGGCCCGGACATCGGCTACAACAAAGCTGCTGACGAAAGCTCGTGGAAAGATATGCAGGCGTTTTTGAAGAAAGTGTTTGGCGCGTAAACTCGCTCAGGACGCTCTCCTGTAGGAGTGAGCTTGCTCGCGATAGCTGTATTCCCGGCGCTGGACATGTATCAGGTGTACTGGCCTCATCGCGAGCAAGCTCACTCCTACAGGATCTATGTGGGCCGGGCTATAGCGCACGCCTTTAGCGAGCCGCTTCCCAGTACCGCATTCCCCCGGCAAAATGCCGCCCATGACTCAAAACCCTCACCTCCCCGCCTGTTGCCCCGCCCTGCATCACCATTGGCCCTTGCCTCATGCCTTGGCGAATGTGGCGTTGGTCAGCAGTCACTTCGATCCCAAACAACTCGTGGAGGGCGATTTCCAGCGCTGCGTCATCACGCCTCCGGCCAGCATCCAGCGCTCTGTCGCCAAACGGCAAACCGAATTTCTCGCAGGCCGTTTATGCGCCAGGGCGGCGCTGCAGCATCTGGACGGTCGCGACTGGGTGCCGGACATCGGCGAAGACCGCGCGCCGATCTGGCCAGCCGACATTTGCGGTTCAATCACCCACAGTACCGGCTGGGCCGCGGCCATCGTCGCGCACAAACAGCATTGGCGTGGATTGGGGCTGGACACTGAAAACCTGCTCAGTCACGAGCGCGCCACCCGTCTGGCCGGGGAAATCCTCACGCCGTGGGAAATGCAGCAAATGGCTGCAGGGCCTGCGGAGCAGATTGCTCTGCACGTGACGCTGACCTTCTCTATAAAAGAAGCGCTGTTCAAGGCCCTTTACCCCATCGTGCAGAAACGTTTCTATTTTGAAGACGCGCAACTGCTGCACTGGTCCACCGACGGTAAAGCCCGCTTGCGCCTGCTGACCGACCTGTCCGGCGAATGGCACAACGGCAAGGAACTGGAAGGGCAATTCAGCGTGCAGGGCGAGCATGTGTTGAGCCTGGTGGCAGTGCCTGCGTGACCCGTTGCCCCGTCACACATTCACCACGGACCTGTGGGACCGACCGGGGTGGCGCTCCACTTCATTCGGGAAGGCGATATTCCCGACGAAAAAAATGCTGTGAATGTACCGGCCTCTTCGCGAATGAATTCGCTCCCACCAAATCGGTGTGTGCAGGCAGATATAAATTTCCCGCTACCCGGTATTGTCAGCCCGTCACTGCTCCTGTCGGGCAATGCTCACACCGCCCCACCCACGCCACTTGATGGCTCAAGCAACAACTGCGCCGCTGGCGACGTGGCGGTTCGCCCACATAGTGGATGGCATTGAACAGAGGATTGCGTCGCCCATCGCTCAAGGTCTTGCTGCGCAATAGCGCATAACCCACGTCCAGCGAGGTGTCGGTCAACGTGCCCAGTTGCACGAGGCAGCGCTCAAGGTAATCCCCGGCATTGCCCCACAGAACCGCCGCCGATACATCGCCCAGCCGGCTGAGCGCATCAATGAAAGGATGCAGATTGTCATCCATCAGCCCTGAAAAACTCACAGGCTGACTCGCGCCAACGCCGAGGAATTTCAACGCAACCGGAACACCGCGCTTGTCCAGCGCCACAGCGATCTGATCCAGCTGCAACGCCCAGCACCAGCCCTGCACCAACCCCGCCACCACAACCGGTGGGATCACTTGCATGAAGTAATATTTGGACCACTGCGACACCAACACCTGTCGATGACTGGCCAGCAACTCAGCGCCATAGATATTCAGCAACAGCGCGTCCAGCGCCTCAGCCTGCAAAAGCTCCGGCAACGGCCTCACCGCCCGCGGATCGTCTTCAGCCAGCAGGCTCTGCCCGAAGCACTCAAGTGCGCCACTGAATAATGGGTGACTCATCAGGCTTCCTGATTGGGAAAAGGGAGTTCTCAACTTACGTAGGAGCTGCCGAAGGCTGCGAAACCGATGTGCCTGATACACCGCCTTCGCAGCCTTCGGCAGCGCCTACAGGAACAACATCTGCATTGAGGGAAGGACAGTCCTCAAAACCACAACTCGAACAATTCTATCCATCATTTCCTCAAGCACACCACATGCCAAAACGCGCTTGCCAAAGGCATTTTCTGTGATAGGGTTCGCGCCCTCAAAAATCAGCTCACCGTCGTAAAAAAACCTTAATAAGCGTCATAGGGGCGCCGGTCCAGTAGTTATGCGGCCTACACGCGATACGGAGCTTTCATACACCAATTACACACAGCTTTATCCACAGGTAGTGCGTTGCAATTGGTGTCCAAAACGCTTTATCTTGTAGCCCGGCTTCACGAACAACCCTACATGTAGGGTTTTACGCAAAAAACCCAACACAAGTCGAACAGGGATTTCAAGCATTTTTCTTACGTGTCGAGGGTTGAACCAAAGGTTCATTCGGTAGCCCAAGCTGCGCCCCAGACACCCGAGCATGCATACCCTCTTTGACCGCAGCAAATTCAAGCATTTGTTGCAATATTTAACAGGCATCATCCAACAGATTTCCCGAGGCAGCGAGCAACGATTTCGCTGCCTTTTTGACTTCAAAGCCAGGGACGGTGAAATCCGCCATCCCCATTCCGTTTTGAGGTCGTTACAGCCGGCGTTTTTGTCGACTGAATGCCTACAAACCGGATCGGTGGGTGCTGATTAGCACCCAAACAAACATAGAGAATGTGGAGACACCCATGCAAACAGACACAACTCGCGAGAACTCGCCGAACCCGGCGCCGCAGACAAGCCAGTCCCAACAGGATCTGTCCGCGACCGCTCCCGGCCAGCTGCGCGTGATCAAGCGTAACGGCACTGTCGTCGCCTACACCGATGACAAAATCACCGTCGCTATCACCAAAGCGTTTCTTGCAGTTGAAGGCGGCACTGCCGCTGCGTCTTCGCGCATCCACGACACCGTGGCCCGTCTGACCGAACAAGTTACCGCTACCTTCAAGCGTCGCATGCCTTCGGGCGGCACCATCCACATCGAAGAAATCCAGGACCAGGTTGAACTGGCCCTGATGCGTGCCGGCGAGCAGAAAGTGGCTCGCGACTACGTCATCTACCGTAACGAGCGCTCCAAGGAGCGTGCCGTTCGTGGCACCGACGCACCGGTCGACGCCCACCCTTCGATCCGCATCACCCGCGCCGACGGCAGCGTTGCGCCGCTGGACATGGGTCGTCTGAACACCATCGTCACCGAAGCGTGTGAAGGCCTGGCTGAAGTTGACGCCAACCTGATCCAGAACGAAACCCTGAAAAACCTGTACGACGGCGTGGCGATGAAAGACGTCAACACCGCACTGGTGATGACCGCCCGTACCCTGGTTGAGCGCGAGCCGAACTACTCGTTCGTGACCGCCCGCCTGCTGATGGACACCCTGCGCGCTGAAGGCCTGAATTTCCTGGAAGTAGCCGAAAGCGCTACTCACCACGAAATGGCCGACCTGTATGCCAAGGCCCTGCCTTCGTACATCGCCAAAGGCATTCAGTTCGAATTGCTGAACCCGATCCTGGCCACCTTTGACCTGGAAAAACTCGGCAAGGCGATCAACCACGAGCGCGACCAGCAGTTCACGTACCTGGGCCTGCAAACCCTGTACGACCGTTACTTCATCCACAAGGATGGTATCCGTTTCGAACTGCCGCAGATCTTCTTCATGCGTGTGGCCATGGGTCTGGCAATCGAAGAGAAAGCCAAAGAAGACCGCGCCATCGAGTTCTACAACCTGTTGTCGTCCTTCGACTACATGGCGTCGACGCCTACACTGTTCAACGCTGGCACCCTGCGTCCGCAACTGTCCAGCTGCTACCTGACCACCGTTCCGGATGACCTGTCGGGCATTTACCACGCCATCCACGACAACGCCATGCTGTCCAAATTCGCAGGCGGTCTGGGCAACGACTGGACTCCGGTTCGTGCGCTGGGCTCGTACATCAAAGGCACCAACGGCAAATCCCAGGGCGTTGTACCGTTCCTGAAAGTCGTCAACGACACCGCCGTAGCCGTTAACCAGGGTGGCAAGCGCAAAGGCGCGGTCTGTGCTTACCTGGAAACCTGGCACATGGACATCGAAGAGTTCATCGAGCTGCGCAAGAACACCGGTGATGACCGTCGTCGTACCCACGACATGAACACTGCCAACTGGATCCCTGACCTGTTCATGAAGCGTGTCTTCGATGACGGCAAATGGACCCTGTTCTCGCCATCCGAAGTACCGGACCTGCACGACCTGACCGGTAAAGCCTTCGAAGAGCGTTACGAGTACTACGAAGCCCTGAGCGAATACCCAGGCAAGATCAAGCTGTTCAAGACCATCCAGGCCAAAGACCTGTGGCGCAAGATGCTCTCGATGCTGTTCGAAACCGGCCACCCATGGCTGACCTTCAAAGACCCGTGCAACCTGCGTAGCCCGCAGCAACACGTGGGCGTGGTTCACAGCTCGAACCTGTGCACCGAGATCACCCTGAACACCAACAAGGACGAGATCGCGGTCTGCAACCTGGGCTCGATCAACCTGCCGAACCACATCGTCAACGGCAAACTGGACACCGATAAGCTCAAGCGCACCATCGACGTCGCCGTTCGCATGCTCGATAACGTTATCGACATCAACTACTACTCGGTGCCGCAAGCGAAGAACTCCAACTTCCGTCACCGTCCAGTGGGTCTGGGCATCATGGGCTTCCAGGACGCGCTGTATCTGCAGCACATCCCTTACGGTTCCGACGCTGCTGTCGAGTTCGCCGACCGATCGATGGAAGCTGTCAGCTACTACGCGATCCAGGCCTCTTGCGACCTGGCCGACGAGCGCGGTGCCTACGAGACGTTCCAGGGTTCCCTGTGGTCCAAAGGCGTACTGCCGCTGGATTCGCAACAGATCCTGATCGAGCAGCGTGGCCAGAAGTACATCGACGTTGACCTGAACGAAACCCTGGACTGGGCGCCAGTACGTGCCCGTGTACAGAAAGGTATTCGTAACTCCAACATCATGGCCATCGCACCGACCGCGACCATCGCCAACATCACTGGCGTATCGCAGTCGATCGAACCGACTTACCAGAACCTGTACGTGAAATCGAACCTCTCGGGCGAATTCACCGTGATCAACCCGTACCTGGTTCGCGACCTCAAAGCCCGCGACCTGTGGGACTCGGTCATGATCAACGACCTGAAGTACTACGACGGTTCGGTACAACAGATCGAGCGCATCCCGCAGGAACTCAAAGACCTGTACGCCACCGCGTTCGAAGTCGACACCAAGTGGATTGTCGATGCAGCAAGCCGTCGTCAGAAGTGGATCGACCAGGCTCAGTCCCTGAACCTGTACATCGCTGGTGCATCGGGCAAGAAGCTGGACGTGACCTACCGCATGGCCTGGTACCGTGGTCTGAAAACCACTTACTACCTCCGTGCCCTGGCTGCGACCAGCACCGAGAAATCCACCGTCAACACCGGCAAGCTCAACGCAGTATCGAGCGGCGGCCACGGCCCGGACGACTCGGCGATCACCGCCCCGCGTCCAACCGAAGCTGCACCGGCCGGTCCAGCACCAGTGCCTAAGGCCTGTGCGATCGACGAGCCGGATTGCGAAGCTTGCCAATAAGGCAATCTTGAAAGCTGGTCTCGCTCTCCCTCTGGAATAATATTCCTTGTGGGAGCGAGGCTTGCCCGCGATAAGGTCACCCTGCTGTAACTACCGAAATACAAACCGGGAGCCTCAAACCCTCCCGGCTTCACCCCGCAAAACCGCTACCTGCACAGGTCGCCCGCGTACCCCCCTCTCCCTCGCTGCAAACAAAGCCTACTGCACCAAAACCCATCGCAACAAAACAACCTGACACCGCACATCCTTCCCAATTAATCCCATCCCGGTGGGAGCGCATTCATTCGCGAAAGCGGTGCGTCAGACGCAGATTTTTTGCAGGAGAAATGCCTTCGCGAATGAATTCGCTCCTACCAAAAACAGTGCAGTCAGGTGTTAACGCTGTGAACACCCATCCCGGTAGGAGCGAATTCATTCGCGAAAGCG
>NZ_JAWHNU010000080.1:9770-11727 GCF_032582135.1 Pseudomonas syringae group sp. J309-1
GGAGCGAATTCATTCGCGAAAGCGGTGCGTCAGACGCAGATTTTTTGCAGGGAAAATACCTTCGCGAATGAATTCGCTCCTACCGAAAAACAGTGCAGTCAGAGCCAGACGGACGGACGGGCTCACTAAATTCCATAGCATGCCGCTATGCCTACTGTAGCTACCCTCAATTGGGCTTAAAGGCCTACTGAAGATACCTTCCCGTTACCGCAATATATGGCGCATTGACACCAAGGCGCTTCAGCTACTTGTTTACCCACGAGTTCACCCCATGAAAAATCCGATATCCCTCGCATCGCGCATCGGCCTGGGCTTTGCCGCCATCGTGTCGCTGCTTGTATTGATTACCGCCGTGGGTATCCAACGAGTTGGATTTATCGACTCCACGCTGGAAGACGTCAGCAACAACGCCGCGAAAGTGCAGCGCTACGCGATTAACTTCCGCGGCAGCGTTCACAACCGCGCTATCGCCATTCGTGATGCTGTGCTGGTGACCAATGATCGCGACCTTGAATCCCACCTGGCCGAAGTCAGCAGCCTGCAAAAAGACTACGTGGATTCAGCCACGCCGATGGACCAACTCTTCGCGAGCAACACCGTCACCCCGCAAGAGCAATCCATGCTGCAGGCCATCAAAGACATCGAACAGCGCACCCTGGCCTCCACGAAAAAACTGATCGACCTGCGCCGCACCGGCGACATCGCGGGCTCTCAGGCTTTGCTGCTCAACCAGATATCCGCCGACTACAGCGAGTGGCTCAAGCGCATCAACGCCTTGATCGACTACGAAGAAGCGTCCATCAAATCGCAGCTCAGTGACGTGCAGGCCACCGCCAGCCAGTTTCGCGGCTTGATGTTGCTGGCGACTGGCGCGGCCTTGTTGCTGAGCATCTTCCTGTCGATCCTGATCATCCGCTTCGTCAAATCCACCCTCGGCGCAGAACCCACCGAAGTGGCTCAAGCCATCCAGCGTCTTGCCGCGGGCGACCTGCAGCAAAGCATCGTCACGCCCTACCCCGACAGCGTGATGGGCGTACTGAAAACTGCCCTCAGCCGCCTGGCTGACACCATTACCCAAGTGCGCATGGCCGCTCAGGAAGTGAATCAGTCCTCCACACTGCTGTCCGCCACGTCGATCACCAACAACGACCAGATCAACCTGCAAACCCGTGAAGCTGAACAAGTGGCCACCGCCATCACGCAAATGGCAGCAACCGTCAACGAAGTCACCGGTTACGCATCCCAAGCCGCCGATGCAACGCGTCTGGCCGACGGCGAAGTGGAAAGCGGTAACCAGTTGGTCGCGGGCACCACCCTGGCGATTGAACAATTGGCCACGTCACTGGCCGAAACCACCCTGACCGTGGAGCGGGTGTCCAAACAAAGCGAAGAGATCGAGAGCGTGATCGACGTCATCAACTCAATCGCCAGCCAAACCAACCTGCTGGCCCTCAACGCAGCCATCGAAGCAGCAAGGGCTGGCGAGCACGGCCGGGGCTTTGCGGTCGTCGCCGATGAAGTGCGCTCGCTGGCCAACCGCACCCAGCGCTCGACGCAAGACATCCGGGACATGATCAGCACCCTGCAAAGTGGTACTGAAGCCGCCGCGCAAACCATGCGTGACAACTGCGAACTGGTGGGTCGCACAGTGGAGCAAACCCGCAATGCACAAGGCGCGCTGTCCAAAATCAGCAAGGAAGTGGGCGCCATCAACCGCATGAACGCACAGATCGCCAGCGCCTCGGTGCAGCAAAACAGCGTGGCGGAAGAGGTGGCCGTCAACATCAACCGAATCCACGGCTCAACCGTGCAGTCCGCAACCGGCTCAAAACAAGTGGCCACCGCAAGCCAGGAACTGGCCCAACTGGCAGACCGCCTGACCCAGAAAGTGGCGTTCTTCAAAGTCGGCTGAGCCCGCCCGAACCTGTGGGAGCCGGGCTTGCCCGCGAAGAACGAT
>NZ_JAWHNU010000080.1:11827-22194 GCF_032582135.1 Pseudomonas syringae group sp. J309-1
AACGCGGTATGACTGCAAGCCGCGGCACCCCCAATCGCGAGCAAGCTCTGCTCCCACAATGCCTGTGCCCCACCACCAAACCCTGTGGGAGCCGGGCTTGCCCGCGATGAACGATAACGCGGTATGACTGCAAGCCGCGGCACCCCCAATCGCGAGCAAGCTCTGCTCCCACAATGCCTGTGCCCCACCACCGAACCCTGTGGGAGCCTTGCCCGCGATGAACGATAACGCGGTTCAAGCCACAGTATCCTTCCCGCTTCGAACAACCGTTGGTCACTTTAATCGAGCCACCTGCAATCCCCCTCCCGCCACACCCCCCCGGTATTCAAGGCATAGCGAAACATTGACCCCCGTCAAGCCAAATCCCCATACCGCAAATGCGTCGCAACGACACATTGCCGGACACCCTCATGATCTATATGCTGTGTTTCGAAATATGAAAAACACTACATAAGGGATTTCCGCTGCATTTTCGGTCGTACCTTCTCCTCTGAGAATGAACCCACAAATGCAGAAGAAAATAACGAAATTCCTTCCTCAAACGCAGTTACGGATGAACAAGTGTCGGGCGAAATCTGTATAATCCCGCGCTCGCTCCAAGGTACTCAAATGACCCTTTGCCCACGCAATGCTGTCTTGCCTGAAAGCCACCTTGAGTCCCCGTTTTGCTCGCCTGTAAGGCCCCAAAGGCGCGGCGACAAATCCAATGATCGATCCGCAGCACCACAAACAGGTCGATCCTGAGTAAAACTCGAAAATTCCGTTGCCGGCGTCATCCACTCGACGCAGGCACTACATCCTTTGAAATTCAGGAGCTTCCACCATGCTGAGCTGGGACGAATTCGATAAAGAAGACGGCGAAGTAGCTGTCAAAGCAACCAACGCCGGTCACGCTAACGAAGCCAACATGGACCGCCTCGACAGCGCCGGTGGCGCCGCAGCCACCGAAGCTCGCGCCGTCACCGACAAAGACTCTGCTGCCCTGATCCGTGCCAAAAAAGCACTGGACGCACTGGACGTCGCCGAAGGCCTGGCTGAACTCGAAGGCGCCAGCGCCCGCGTTGCCGTTGACGAAAAAATGATGATCAACTGCCGCGCCGACCTTAACCAACTCGTGCCTTTCAAGTACGACTGGGCGTGGCAGAAGTACCTGGACGGTTGCGCAAACCACTGGATGCCGCAAGAAGTCAACATGACCGCCGACATCGCCCTGTGGAGAGACCCACAAGGCCTGACCGACGACGAGCGCCGCATCGTCATGCGTAACCTGGGCTTCTTCTCCACCGCCGACTCCCTGGTTGCCAACAACCTGGTACTGGCCGTGTACCGCCTGATCACCAACCCGGAGTGCCGCCAGTACATCCTGCGCCAGGCCTTCGAGGAAGCGATCCACACCCACGCTTACCAGTACTGCATCGAATCGCTGGCCATGGATGAAGGCGAGATCTTCAACATGTACCACGAGATTCCATCGGTCGCGAAGAAAGCCGCCTGGGGCCTGAAATATACCCGTTCGATCTCCGATCCGAAGTTCGAAACCGGCACCGTCGAAACCGACAAAGAATTGCTGCGCAACCTGATCGCCTACTACTGCGTACTGGAAGGCATCTTCTTCTACTGCGGCTTCACCCAGATCCTGTCCATGGGCCGTCGCAACAAAATGACCGGTGTCGCCGAGCAGTTCCAGTACATCCTGCGCGACGAATCCATGCACCTGAACTTCGGCATCGACGTGATCAACCAGATCAAAATCGAAAACCCACACCTGTGGGACGCCGAAATGAAGGAAGAAGCCAGCCAGATGATTCTGCAAGGCACCCAGCTGGAAATCGAATACGCACGCGACACCATGCCGCGCGGCGTACTGGGCATGAACGCGGCGATGATGGAGGACTACCTCAAGTTCATCGCTAACCGTCGCCTGAGCCAGATCGGTCTGAAAGAAGAGTACCCAGGTACCACCAACCCATTCCCATGGATGAGCGAAATCATGGACCTGAAGAAAGAGAAAAACTTCTTCGAGACACGGGTTATTGAGTATCAGACTGGTGGGGCGTTGAGCTGGGATTAATTGATCCCCCGCTCAAAAGCTTCAAATGAAAGGGCTGCCTGAGAAGGCGGCCCTTTTTTATTGGCTATGTATGCCGTTGAATGAAAGGTTGATCGATGAGCTACGGAGTGGCCCCGATGTCCCTGACACCGCGCCGTCTCGCGGCAACATAGATCTGGTAGGACCGGATTTATCCGGGAAGGCAGCATTCCAGACGACGATGATGTGGCGGATGTACCGACCTATTCCCGAATGAATTCGGTCCCACGCAGACTGTGTGAAAACGTAGCGAGCGACGGCAAGACAAGGCAAAAACAGGCGAAAAACGGCCGGGGTCGCGTCCGACTCTAGTGTTCTAAATGAGCATTTTTCGCCTGTTTTAACGCAGTATTGTGCGCGTAGCACCGAAGGTGCCCAGCCTGCAGTAGTTTTCACACAGTCTGCACGGGTTCCGTGAGAATTCAGACAATTACATTTCTTTGATGAACGCGCCGATCACAAGATTCTCGAATCCCATTTCTCGTTCCCATACCGACGGGACTTGTAACTGTCGATCTTCCACTCCCCCGCTTTTTTCAACATGACGAAGAGATACTCGTCCTGAAAGCTCGTCTCCGTTTTAATCACCACTTCAGCTCTGGATTTGGTTTTGATCTCCACCAGAACTTCCGTTGGACTTTCGACGCCGTTGAATTTCGCTGGAAAGCCAAAGCTTCCAGGATTTTTACCGCCGTACACCCGACGCTTATCTGTGCAGTAATCATCAAAAAGCGGCGCCGTACGCTCACCGAATATGGCAAACCAATCGGTTCTGCCTTCCGCGTAGTGGTATTCAATGCCCGGATACTTCTGCCGTAGCTCACCATCTTCTTTTTTACTTCCGGCGTAGATATCACGCTCGATCGAATTCCATTTAGCCCCGAATTCACTGACGTGCAATGCCAGATGTGATTTGAGTGACGCTTCGTCCATTTTACCTGGCCCCAGAATTTCCATTGATGCAGAACACTGCTTGAACGCTCGATTTCGTAGCTTACAAAGAGCCAGGCCTGATGGCTATCACAGGTTCAAATCGGGCTCTCATGGACACACCGTCCCTCCCCACCTCACTTCACATCGCAATGTATGGCACGATAATCTTCGAAGGAACATCGCCATAAGCAACCCGCTTATTTTGACCCAGAGACAGGACGCTGAAATGGACGCCGCTTTTCAAAAGCTCGCACTCAAGATTGGCATCGAGCTACCGGAACGTTTTTCAGCATTGATGGCCATAGCGCAATCGGACAAAAACACCATGCGCAGTGTTTATGACGTGTTTTTGCTTGATGCCGAAACGGCTGAGCGTGAAATTGATGAGTGGCTCGATCCGGCTGATCATGAAGGTCGAACGTTTCTGCCTTTCGCGACTAATGGCAGCGGTGAGCCCTACTGTTTCGTGCGTCTGGCAAATGGGCAGACGGGGATCGCACAAGCACTGCATTTCGGGCAGATGACAAGCCTTGCCCACATCGACATATCGTCGTGGGTGACAAGCCACTATGTACGCGCAGCGGCGGACGTGTCCCACCTGAAATATCAAACAGAGATGGGCCCAGTAATCACCCATGAAGTGCAATTACTCCACCCAGCATTGCTGCCAGAACACCGTGCGCTACTTGCCGACCTTTTTTCCAGACCCTGTGTGGCCAGGTCATTCAAGGACGGCGCCGAGAGCACTCCCAGAACAGTGAACGCTTTCATTTCCCAAGAGGAGTCGGAGTTGTTACAGGCAAGCCTGGAACAACCAGACCCTATTGAATTCGAAGTACTGCGTGACTGGATGCGCTGAGTAGGCCTTGCAGTCAGCAAAAACCCAATGGAGTGACCATGAGCGAAAAACAACCCTGCCGGGTTTGCGCAAATTTGATATTGGCAACCACGGCGGCACGCAACGACGGAATGTGCATGCCCTGCAAGGGTGGCTATCGGAAGCGTATCGAAGACGGCAAGCTCCGGGCCGAAGAGCACAAGCGTTACATCGTCAGCCCGCGAGCGCTGTACTGGACGGCGCTGGTCAACCGCGTCTACAACACTCCCGAAGGTTTCTCAGGCCTGGCATTGGCAGAACAGCGCTATTACGCCGTCAGCGCATTACAGGGCGAGATCTACAACGGCGGCTTCGACCAGTACTTCGGCAACTCCTCGGGGGATCACTTCGACATCGCTTGCGCAGGCCTGCTTGAACTGGGCGCGACGCAGACACTGGCGCTGCTCGAAGAGGCCAGGCGCCTGCTGTTCGGCACCCAGCCCGTGCCCACCGACCAGGGCTTGCGCCAGTTGAGCATGCCCACCTACGCAGACGAGCGAGATCTTGATTGCGAAGCGGCGCTGGATGCCCTCGACAACCAATTTTATAAGGATGCCGAACAACTCGACGAGCGCTTGCTGAAGTACGCCCTTGAGCACTGCTTGTTCGAAAAAGAGGCTGATTGACCATCAGGCCAGATGACAATCTCCACTCAAATCAGCAAACCCAGGCAATGCCAACCATGAAAAATCACGCACCGTACTACGTGCTGTTTACTGCGATGCTTTCAATGTTCTGCCCAGCCGTCCTGGCAGCATCGTGGCAAATCTGCAGCATGGAATTGCGTATTACTGATGTCCTGACAAACCCCTATCCAAAGTTGCAGGCCGAGATCCTCAAGGTAAGCGCAAAGACCGCCACGGTCGTCTGCCCGGAGAAAGGCACGACCCTCAAGTTTCTGCCGGAAACGTCAGACTATCAGGCCGTGCTTCCGCGCCGAACCTGGCCCAAAAAAGGACAAGTGGTGCACTTTGATTACCGCTACCTGGATGGCACCTGTAAAGGCGAATGGAAGGATTATCCGTGCCGCATCAAACACTACTCACTGCCGAGGCAATGAACGTTGAATCATAAAAAACTACTGGGCTATCTGCCCGACGATCTCGTTGAGCCGATCACCCATGACGTTGCGCGGGTGACTGCATGGGAGATGATTGGCCCTGAAAAAATCCCCCATGAGGTACTGACTGCCCAAGTGCTCAAGCGGGTGTTCCTGCGTTGGGATTGTGTGTTGCAGGGCCCACGTGATGACGCCAGCCCACACTACAAAGACCTGGTGTGCCTGACGATGGCGGCCGTGCTTCATCGTCATGGTTTTTGCGATGAGGCATTGACCCGGACTGCGCTGGAGGCGGTCGACAGGCTTAATGAGCAGGTCGTGCTGAGCGATACCTTCGAACGCAACAGCGACGCCATCAAGGCGCTGCTGACTTCCCCACCGATACCCTTGGTACGACGCCCGCCGTTCGACAAAAACATCACCTTCTTGCGAGAGGGCGACGTCTTGTCAGTACAGATCGGCGAATGGTTTTATGCGATCTACGTCCATAGCATCCTGGGTAATCACGAAGCCCCGGTGGTCGAGATTTACGACTTCGCCTCACGCCAGCGCCCAGAGCCTGAAGACCTCCGGCATTGCAAGGCCAAAGGGCAGCGCTACAATGACGGCACGATGCGTATCGCACAGCACGCGCCTTATGGACTGCGGGATGTGCCGGACAGGGCCAGGCAGTTTCAGATCATCGCTAGCGGCTTTCCCGCGCCCCGTGTTGATCATTTACAACCGTCGATTGGTTTGTTCGCCGTAAGTGACCCGTTCACCCTCTTGGAAGATATCCAGCGCGCCTTCGGTCACGATTGAAAGCTCCCCGATTGAACAGCCCCTTAGCGTTGCATCGCCTCCAGGCCAACGCCCGCGACGTAACGCACCTGCTCATCGGTATCCTGTGTTGCCCGACGTATCGCCTCAATGGCCCGACGCGCGTCGTCGGGCAGCAAGCCACGGTTATTCAATCCACTCACCGCATGACGACGAATGGCAACGTGGGGTGAAGCCAGTCCGCGCAAGGCTTCGCTGACATCAGCAGTAGTGGTATCGATTGGGTGGTAGAACTCTTCAAATTTCTCTTCAACCGCAGCCCGAACTTCAGGACGTTGATCAAGCAGACGCTCAAGGGGCCTGTAATCCAGCACCGGTGGCTGCACGGCCCGCCAGCGGAAACCGTCAAGGTTAGCGCAAATCCCCGCGACTGCGACGTCGGGCGCTTGCTGCATAAGCCAGTCAAAATCCTCAAGGTAACCCAAGGCCGTCGCGCACCAGTTGCGGGTCGGTTGCTCAGGGGCTTCAATCGCTTGTCGGCGCAGGGCCTGGATCACGGGCTCATCAGCAAAGCCGGCCAGCCCGAGAATGCGCGCGGCAGGTGTAGGTTTTTTATGCCCGTTGACCTGCTCGATAAGCGCTGCCTGTGCTGGACGGCCGTTGGCAATCAACCACGGCTCTGCGTCTTCCCCGGAAACACCATCAAAACAATGTAAGCGGCTGACGTAAAACGCGGCCTGCTCGGCGAGCGGCAAGGCAGCGACTTCGCGCAGCTGGTTTTCAATGGCCAGTTCGACAGGGAAATTCTCCTCGAACTGCTGGCGCGTCATGCTGCGCTTGGCCAAGGCGGTATAGCCACCAAAGTCATGAAAAATCACCACGAAGCCAGGCGTCACACCAGGGTGCCCACTGAAATGGCGGCCCAGCGCCCTGGCGGCACGGCTGACGGTGACCAGGAAGCGTCGCTCAGCCGCTTGCCATTCGCGCGGACGAAGCCCATTGGCATAGGCTTGCAGCTCATCATCAAGCGGCTTGAACGGCTCAGTCGCGCAGATTTCCCAATCCCAGCGCCAGTCCGCCGGGTTCCACTTCACCGAGCTGAAGCTTTCATCGTCGTCATCAGGGAAGTCTTCGCTGAGCGCCTGCAGGGTGTTTGCCCCAAAGCTGGGCAGCGACAGAACGCCCTCTTCTTCCCGGTAGCTGGCATGAAACGCTGCGGCGTACACAGGGCTGCCGCCTTCATCGAGCAGCGTTTGCAATGTCTGTCTGGCGGCGTCGAACAGCGCCTGCTCCAGAGCTTTCCAATTCATCATTCAGGTCCTTGCTGACAAAGTGAGTTCAGCCCAGCAGGTCGAGCATCCCCTCAAGGGTGCTTTCCAGACGGGCTAATTCGATATGCGTGCCGTCGCCATATTCGGCGGTAAGCAGCGCACATTCAATAATCACCACAAGCCCCAGAGGGGCGCGATGGCCGGGGTACTTGCGCAGCCTGAGTTCGACCCGGGTCGGGCTTAGCCAAGTGCTGCGGTCTGCTGACCACAGCGGATCCTTGAAGCTAAACACCTCGTTACCGTTTTGGGTATCGATGATTTGCGGCGGGAACAGCCAGTGCGAGTTGCCTGCTTCCCACGGGGTCGCCTGGACTTGATAGCGACTGTCGGGAGACAGGGACAGTATTTCGATGTCGCTCATGAGTGTGCTCCTGCATCTGGGTCGGGACTGGAATTATCAGGCGTCATCCGCTACGTAATAAAGAATGTACCCGGAATACACGAGAGAGCCTGCCGCCACTCCGGCTTCGATGCACGCTGTGAGTGCAGCCTCATCAGCAAAACCGTACTCCGACAACTTGTCGCCGGCAAAACCAGCAAGCCGCCATGCGTCAAAGCCACCGATCTCACCATGAGCGCCGAAGTCAAAATCTACTGTACCGGTAGGGAGGCTAACCGCGCAGCCATAGCCGTGCTTGAAGTAACGAACACCGCCTTCCAGCTCTCCGCGCTGAGGAATGTCATTAAAGACCCAATCCGTATTAGTCGAGGGCCGCGGGATGCCAGACCTTTGCATCAGATCCACTGCGGCAGCAACGCCTGCCTGATAGTCGCTGATCAAAATGGCGAGTTGGTTATTCATAGGGTCTCGCTTTTATAAACAAACGTGTGGGTGCCATACGCGCGCCGATCCGGGTAAACATCGGGTTCATCACCTCGACGTAGCGTGCGCGGCTGGCGATGTTTTCACCGCCCCGAAGCAGCCTTTCATCAACGACCGAAAGCGGCGACCCTGGTCCCGAGACAGACCGTCACGAAAGGGTTTTCGCCATCTCGGAAGTAGCCACCCAACCCAGCCCTTCATACACCGGCTTACCGACCATGGTCGCGTGCAGTATGGCGAAACTCATCCCACGTTGAGCAAACTCCGCTTCAGCCAACTTCATCAGGGCTGAAGCCAGACCCCGGCGTCGGTGAGAGGGTTCGACGAAAACGTTCAGCACATAGCCGCGCTGATCCAGGGTCGGATGGGACGGATGAGGAGGCCAGTCGATACTCATCAGACCTACCGCCGCCACAGGCTGCTCTGCGTCCATCAGCGCAAAACCGTAGTAGCGGCCATCGAACAGGCGCTGGTGCAACCAGGGCCGGAAGTGCTCAGTCATCACCCGCAACACCGATGGATCTTTTCCCGCCTCAAGGAACATCGCTTCACGGTGCACACAAATCATCTCAAGGTCATCGGGTAATAGTCGACGAGCCGCCAAGCCTGAAAAATCGATGTTGCCGGGAATCTCTTTCATCGCATGCACCTGAGCGGAGCGTTTGATGCTAGAGCGGTCAAGGGGAGATTGTTAGACACAGATTTAATGAAAGCGCGCCATACAGCGACAGCGTGACCGCCCCTATGGGCTGGACATCTCGATGTTCACTGAGCACACGGCAACCATGCGGAGTCACTCCACAGTCCATATCGCCCGGATGACTTATGATCTGCGTACTCCTGCCACGGGCGAAGTCATCGCCAAAAAATGTCACGGCTAAGGATTGTCTGTATCCCCTCCCTGGTTACCAAATTGTTCTGTCGTCGGATGAGCCGTTCGGTCAATTTGTAGAGGTAGTGGCTTGTTGAAGGTTGCAAGAGCAAGCAATAGAACACATGTCCACACACCGACCATTGAACGTGCAAGTACCTTTATAAGGGTCTTACCAGCGGGGGCGATTTTTTCCTTTTTCTTGTCATAAAGAAGTAGCGAGGCGAGGATAACCAGGCATATCGCAGCCAGCCAAACATTTTGGCTCGTGTCATAAGAACACAGATCGTTCTCAACGCATCTGCGGGCTATGAAACCCCCTATTAATGATAATGAAGACCAACCGAAACCAATCATCGCCATTATTGTTTTACCCGTGGCATTTCCAATGAAGCATATGACCGTACCTGCGAGGCCAAATACCCATATAAAGAAAAAAAGCCCATCGCCTAAGCCGCTCATGGACCCACCAGCAGCTTCCGGCTTTAAGAAAATAACCGAGCCAATGATTGTTATTGCCAATGCGGAAAACATTAATATTCCGCAAAAAAAATCCCAGCGTATTAGGGAGGCTCGAAGTCTCTTGTTCATGAAAGTTTTGCTACCTCCTGGGGAGTTATACTATAGCGCAGTGGATGCTTCAGGCTCATCGTTATTTAAATCAGAAAAATGAGCAAACCTCAGCCTTTGCTGTGTTTTTTCGATAAGAGCTAAGGAAATCCCCAAAAGCCCCGGTTTCTGTTGAAATACCTGCCTGACATGAACACAACGGTTCCCCTCTATGACACAGATGTCCTTCATTTGCCTTATCGGACCTGTAGATAATGCCAAAGCGGCTGATAGCTGTGCGAGAGCTGCGCAGGTAATGCGGGGAACCGCCTTGGAAAGGTGCTGTTTGAGAGAAAATCGATGAATTAACGACGGGAACGTCTGCTTGCCTGAGCGGGCGTTTTTAGCCATAAAGGCATCAAAAACCAAGGCCTACATCAGTGTGGGAAAAAACAGGCGTTATCAAGGGAGGTTGCAAGTGATATACGAGTGCAATATTGACGTCGACTTCAATGGTGCTGTGTTATTTGTCTACCCGTGCTTGATGGACTTATTCGGAGGGGCGATAGAGGATGGGCAAAATATTCTTGAAGCCTTCACCTCCACGAATAAAGGCGATGAAATTTTAGACCTAGGTTGGGCATGGCCTATCATGGGTATTCACGACGGTAGCTATCGCATTCGCTTTTTTATCGACGAGACATCAGAGGCTACCGATAGGAAGGTGTTGTTCGAAGACAAATATTTTTACTTAGACGTCTGTGATGATTTGTACCTGGCAGATATGGCAGTGTTTTGGGAGTGGGAAACGTACACAGGATGGAAGAAAATCCCCGTACCCATTGGCAAGTACAAAGGAAGCATTGCGGGTGTCCATACACGTGACGAAAACGGGGAAACCTTGTATGGTTTCGATATCCAGTTACACACGATAGCAGAAGCATTTAATCGAACAGTAGAACCGAGATCAGACTCCCGCCTTGTTTAGGTGAAAAACTGTAAGCGCTCCATAAACCCCACCGACTTCAAGATGGGTATCGCGCTTAGCTGGGCGACACCGGCGAGCAGTTCCACG
>NZ_JAWHNU010000081.1:0-21983 GCF_032582135.1 Pseudomonas syringae group sp. J309-1
CAGGACGCAATCGCTGCCTCGCGATGCTCGTGAGCTCCTACAGAAAATCATTTCAGGTCAGGGATTGCATTTTGTTTAATAGGAGCTGCATTTCACTGCCGACAATTGCAGTTTATTAAGAGCCCAATTGCTGTCTCGCATCGCTCGTGATTTCTACCCCTCCAGTTCATGAATCCATCCTGACTCATGAGGGCACAGATCACACACTAAGAAAATAATATCTGTCAGCTCGCATCCATTATTTATGTGGGAAAACTCTTATTGCAAAGACATATCCGAAAACTTTCTCTGTAAGTAACTTACAAATCACTATATTTGTAACGAATGATTGTAATTGTTATTCCGAATGTTTATCGTTTCTGTCTATACAAGTCATGGTCTCCGCGTAGTCCTGGCTTGTTTGAACTACGTTTTACAGATGTATCCGAGCTCTATGTAGGAAGATTCTCTTTGGGCTAATAACCGTGCTCGTTTTCGCCATGCGGCTTTCAGCTCGTGGGGCTCTGGCGTTATGCCTAAGGCTTTTGAATTGACCTGCAGTCATCACAAGGAGTGTAGATAAAGAATTCTCCTGCGGATTCGATCAGGGAAGAGGTTGTGACTACGCCCTTTTTATATCCGTGGAATAGATTGTTGTCGACCTGTTAAGGCGATGTGTGAACCAACAATAAAAACTGCACAACACAAACGTAAATAAAAGGGAGTTATATCATGAGCGTTTTGCTTTCTCGGGAGGATGGTCAGGCGTGGGGGCAATCAGTAGGTGTACCACTTGCCGAGATGGGCCTGGGTTTCCAGCAAATGGTCGCTCGTCAGGCGGCATTATCCAGAACAGAGTTGTGTGATCGACAGGTCGCCTTGCTGGGACCGCAAGGGAAGCTATCGATGTTCTCCCGGCAAGTTGCCGCGCAGGGCCGACAGGCTCCTTTGCTGGCTGAGCTGCCGGAATTCAGTGATTTCGAGCGTCTGCGTCAGGTTGAAAAAGCCGTTGATTTTGTCCTCGGCCTGCATCATCGACGGACACTGACCGATAACCCTTTTCATGATCTCTCACGGCAGTTGCTATGTTGCATGGTGTTCGACGATCAGGCGGCGTACACCCTGGCAGAGCGCTTTGCGGCTTCTGAAGCATTGCGTCAGCGTGACAGCCTGTACTTCATTAACCTCATCGCAACGACCCGGCATACCGTCGAGCGGCGTCTGGTTTTCATGGGGCTGCTGGAACACTTCGACGCGCTGTTGCCCATCGAGCAGAGCATCTACCCCGTTGATTACCGTTTGGCTCAACAAAGACACCTGGATCAGGAAGAAGCGCTGTATGGCAGGCTGGAACTTAAAAAAAGCGTGAGTCAACTGCTTGAGGAGCACACCCCGGAGTGGTTGCTGACGAACCTCTGTGTGAGCGCGATTAACGATGATTGAGCGGGGCTCAGCACTTCGCTGATAACTGTCATGGGATTGACCTGCTGATGGCTACCGCTTCTGAACAGATCTGGAAGCGGTGCCAGCTTTGCAAGTCACGACGCCGAGGATTCAATCCCCAGTCGCGGAAAATCAACTACAGTCGGTGCTGCGGAACAGACCCGATTGCGCCCTGTGGTTTTTGCGATATACAGCGCTTTATCGGCTTCGTTGATCCACGTGGCGGCATCACCAAGGTGTGGACCGAATGTCGCGATACCGACGCTCAGGCTCAACTGCAGGTGGGGCAGCTGTGGGTCTTTCAGGTTATGCACGTCACCGCGCAGTTGCTCAAGGATTTCCCACGCCAGCGTCGCGCTGGTATTGGGCAGGATCAGGCAGAACTCGTCGCCGCCGTAGCGGCCCGCCAGGTCAACGTCCCGCAGGTTGGCCATGAGCGTCGTGCTCAGACGCTTGAGTACGCTGTCTCCTACAATGTGGCCGTGGGTATCGTTGATCGTCTTGAAGTGATCGATATCGATCAGCGCAATGGACGACTGCCGCGACAGTACCTGGCATTTGTTGAACTCCAGCTGCAGCAGGTCTTTCCAGGAGCCGTGATTGATCAGGCCGGTGAGGCTGTCGGTACGACTGAGTTTCCCCAGAATATGTTTGTGTTCGCTGAGTTTCACCGCCACCCGATAACTCATGTAGCCGACGAACATCGGATAGAACACCAGTACCGGCAGACAGGCGTAGATCTGTGTGGGCGTGCTGGACGACACGAAGGGTTGGCGAAACAGGTAGAGAGAAATTGCGGCACCGATAACTTGTGCTACGCAGCCCCGCAGAAACAGGCGTTTACCACCGGCAGCAAGGTTGTGCATCGCCATCATCGCCAGCACAGTAACGGTCGGTAGTGGATTGAAGCCCATCGCTCCGGCCCAGAAACCACCCGCCAGTGAGTCAACGAGTATGTTGCGTTGTTCTGCGTGAAACGGCTGGCGCGAGCGAGTTGCAAGCCATAAGGCAATGGGTGGCCAGATTATCGAGTTGCACAACATCACAGCCCAGACCCAGGCAGGCGGATGTAACGGGTACATGGTCGCCGCGACACTGAAAAATCCGATGCCGACGCCGACGCTGCGTACCCAATAAATGCGTTTGGCAAAGGACTTTCCCTTGCCGTCGTAGTTTCTCATGGCGCTCTACCGGATCGTTCTGAGGGCCTACCAGCCTTAGGTCAGAACGAAATATCGGATTCTGGCTCTCCCTCATGGGAAATGGGAAGAGCCTTTAGCCATTATTGAAAAATAACGTCGTAAATAGTCGCAGTCTGGAGCGTGAAGGATGCTTTCCAGCTCATCGTGTCTTCATTTGAATGGCAATCACAGCCGTTGCGATGGACAGCAAGGCGACGAATGCGGCCACATAACCGACGTAAGCCAGGCTCAGATGCTCGATCGTCAGACCGCCAATCACAGACCCCAGGCCAATCCCGGCGTTGGCGGCTGAAACATTGAGCGTTCCTGCCAGCGCCTGAGCGTGCGGTGCAGTTTTCATGACGCGGATCTGACAGATAGGGAACAACGCGGTATGGGCAATGCCCCACACCAGCAAGACAACGCACAGCAGCGGGATGGATCCAGCGGCAGGGACAGTGGCGGTCATACCTATCGCCAGTAACAGCGCGAAGACAATCGTCGAACCCAGCGGACTGCGATCCACATAGCGACCACCGAGGCCATTGCCGATCAGACCGACTGCGCCGAAGCCCATCAACCACCAGCCAACCTGGGTTGGGGCGATCAACGCGATGCGCTCCAGTGTGTCAGCCAGGTAGGTGTAAGCGGTGAACATCGCCGTGAACACCAGAATCGACAGCAGTAAATTGACGATGAACTGCGGGTCGGTGAGGATTTTCGCCTGCTTGGCCAGGCCGACCTTCGCCGTTTTAGCGATTGAAGGCATGGAAATCCACAGCAGCAGCGCCATCAGCAACGACATCACGGTCAGTGCCCAGAAGGCACCGCGCCAGCCCACTGCGCCCGCAAACAACGTACCCAGCGGAATGCCAAACAGCATCGCCGCGGAAATACCCAGATAGACCCTAGCTACCGCTTTACCGGCCTGGCTTGGTCCGGCCATCAAACTCGCGGTTTCGCTGGCCGTACCCCAGAACACTGGCAATGCCAGCGCAGGAACGAAACGGGCGAATGCGAGGATCCAGATGTTGCTGGACACCGCTGCCAGAGCGTTGGACGCGGCGAAGATCAGCAGAATCGCCACAAAGGTTTTCTTGCGATCAAGGTGCGAAAGCATCGCCGTCAGCGGCGGGCCGAACAGCATCACAGTGAAGGCAAACAAGGTCACCAGCAAACCCGCGTCGGAGATCGAAATCCCCAGGTCGCGGGCCATACCGGGGAGCATGCCGATGATCAGAAATTCAGTGGTGACGATCACAAAACCGGCTAGCGCCAGCATGGCAATCGCCAAATTCGCACCAGTGGCGCGTGCGCCGCTGGCAGAACCAGCAGCGGTAGTGTCTACAGAAGGCATGGGGATAACTCGAATTGAAATAATGGCGCTAGCCTATTCGAGAAATCACTTCTTATCTTTGGCAGTTTTTCCGTGCACTATGGAATTAATTTCATCAGTTGATAACGCTCATGATCTCTGCTGACCGCCTGAAAGGCATATCCACATTCGTTGCCGTTGCCAATGCGGGGAGTTTTACCGCGGCTGCCGAACGGCTGAGCCTCACCAACTCCGCAGTCAGTAAGAGCATTGCGCGGCTGGAAGGGCGGTTGGGCATGCGCCTGTTCGAGCGCACCACCCGCAGCCTGGCCCTGACTGAAGAAGGCACGGCTTACTACGCCGTCTGCACTCGCATTCTTGATGAACTGGCAGATGCCGAAACCGCTCTGGCCGCACAGCGCTCGGAGCCTGCCGGGAATCTGCGCGTGGATTTACCGGCATCCTTCGGGCGCATTCACGTGTTGCCACTGCTGCTGGAATTCGCCGAACGACACCCCAAGCTGCGTCCGCACGTGTCGTTTACCGATCGGTTTGTGGACCTGATCGAAGAGGGCATCGACCTGGCGGTGCGCATCGGCGGCTCGTCAGCCTGGCCCTCGACACTCGGTCATCGCTACCTGGGCACCGAACGCGTGATCTTCTGCGCCGCTCCGATTTACCTGCATCGTCACGGTACGCCGCAGACCTTCGATGATCTGGCCGATCACGCCTGCATTCTGTACGGCAAAGACAAGGGCGGCACCAGCCCATGGGTGATCGTCGACGCCACCGGGCAAACTCAGTTGCGCATGGTCGATGGCCGCATAGTGGTCGGTAATGGCGAGGCCCAAGTGGCCGCCGTCGTGGCGGGTAGCGGCGTCGCACAACTGGCAACCTGGTTGATCAAGGACCAACTGCAACGCGGCGAACTGATAGAAATTCTCCCCCACCTCGCGACCGAAGGCCTGGATCTTCACCTGGCCTGGCCGCGTAATCGTGAGTCACTGCCCAAGGTGCATCAGTTGGTGGAATTGCTGTCGGCGAGGCTGCGGATGGATTGAAGCAAAAAATTCAGTTGGCAAGTTGCTGCTTTTAAGGCTTCAATTGCTGCCTTTAAAGCAGCGTTTAAGGCGATGTTATGGATCTGGCCAGTTTTCTCTTCTCCGAATACAGGCGCAAGGTATTGGCTCTTTTACTCCTGCATCCGGGGGAGCAATACCATCAGCGAGAGATCGCGCGGCAGACCGGGACAATCTCCGGCACCCTGAGCCGCGAGCTGAACAAAATGGTCGAAGTAGGGATTCTCAAAAAAATCCGGGTCGGCAATCAGGTGCAATATCGCGCTGATCCCGGTTGCCCGATATATGAAGAGTTGGCCAGTATTTTGCGCAAAACCGACGGCTGGCTGCAGTCTCTTTCGGTCGTACTTCAACCCCTTGAAGACAGGATCAAGGCTGCGTTTGTGTTTGGTTCAATGGCCAGTGGCAAAGCCGGTCCTGACAGCGATATAGATCTTATGGTGATCGGCGACGTGACCTTCAGCGAGCTGATCAGCCTGCTTTATCCTCTGCAAGAGACATTAGGCAGAGAGATCAATCCCAAACAGTATCCCGACAATGAATGGTTTCAATTAGTAAAAGAACAGGGTGGTTTTGTGCGCGACTTGTTGAGTAAACCTAAGCTGTTCGTGATTGGCGCCGAGGAGGATCTTGACGCTACACACAGGGAGTAACGCATGACGCTGGAAAACCTTTTAGGCACTGCACTCGAAAGCATTCATAAGGATTCAGCCAACATTGATCGCTTGATCAGTGCGGCCAGGCGAAGTCTTGCAGATGCTCAGCTCACGCAGATGAGCAATGAAGGGCGTTTCGACATGGCTTACAAGTCCATCATGCAAGCCGCCAATGCAGCCTTGCAAGCCAACGGTTTTCGAACACTGACCAGCAAGCCAGGTCACCACATGACAATGATTCAGACGCTGCCTACAACGATTGGCCTGGATCGTCCGTTCATGATTACCCTGGATGGTCTGCGGAAATTACGCAATCTCAGTGACTACTCGGGCGACCCTATTAGTGAGGCCATGGCGAACGAAGCTGTGGAGTATGCTCGGCGGCTGTTCGAAGAAGTTGAAGCATGGGTAGCTGTCCATCCATAGACATCTGAACAACAGGTTGTCGATATATTCACGGTCTCATAGCGGTCCGCTATTTCCCCGCCGTAATCCCTTTCAACAGCTCCCCATGCGCCTTGGCGTCTTTCTCCAGGGAGATCACGTTGACCATCGCCATCCGCTTGCCTGAGGCGGCGGTCACCGTGGTGCTCAGCACTTTGCCGCCGTCGACGCTGCCGGAAATATCCAGTTGGCGAAGGCCCAGTCCGCGACGAACCATTTTCTTCACATCGCCCAATTGCTTGAAGTTCTGGTAACTGGCTTTCTGCTGTTCAATGGTCGCGGTAATCACGCCGCTCAGGGTGGCGTCATCGTTGCTCGACACGGTTTCCCCAGACTCCAGCGGCGTTTCGGTAACGATTACCACACGCTTGGCGGCCTTGTTCATGTACAACGAACCCGTGACCCCCGCAGCTTTGGCTTTATCGTCAATCTCCGGCATTGGACTCTTCACGTATTCCTTGGGCAAGCGGAACACCCACTTGCCCTCGAGCATCGAGACTTTCTGCTGGGTTGGGGCTTTTTGTTGAGGCGCGGCATATAGATTGGCGCCTTGCAGACCCATCGCCAATGCAGCGGCCAACAGCAGAGTCTTACAGCTAAAGAACCGCATCGGATGTCCTCGAAGAGAGCGCCGGAGTGATCGCGGCGGGAGATGCTGGCATCCTGCCCTAAGGGAAGATTGATGTCGAATTTCACCTCGTGGAATAACCCTTCCCTGAATTGAAATGCATTTCTGCAGGATCTGCCCCGTCGCGAAGGCACCGCGCTGTCTTACGGCAAACACAGGACCTGTAGGAGCGCGCTTGCCCGCGATAACGTCAGCGCAGCCGATATATTTATCGACTGATAAACCGAATCGCGGGCAAGCGCGCTCCTACAGAAAAAAATGTAAATTCATGCAGTGATTTTATGTTTGATGAGAGCTACCGAATCTGGAAACGCATCCATCCGGAAATGCAAAGATCACTTAACCTTCATCGGCGCAAAGATCGCCCTAATTCCGCGACATTTCGGATAATCCCCACACCCCCAGAAATTCCCCCCGGCATTGGCCCCGGTGCGGGCCACTTTCATCACCATCACTTTCTTGCAATGCGGACACGCAGGGGCTTTTGGTTCGGCTACCGCCTTGTGCACTGTTTTGGTTTTGGCCTTCCTTACCTTGGGTTTGGCGGGCTCAACGGGCGGCACATCGGGTAACGTATCCTCAACCACCTGCGACTCGACCACAGGCTCACGCTTGCCTTGGAACCGGACGAAAGCACGAGCGAGCAACGTGTTGAGTCGAGAGAGTTTCACAGCGATAAACCTGATGGGTCAGAAGCGGGCAGGGCGCAGACTTTACCGCAAACGAAAATCTGTAGGACTGGTTTTAGCCGGGGCCTGCATAAATGCATCCACCTCAGGCGCCATCACAACCTTGGGTATTTAACGTATAAAACTCATGCAGCTTTGCCTGCAAAAACTGTTTGTCAGGCAATCGGGTTTGATACTCCGCGACCATGGCCGGAGACAGGGAGCGGTTCAGCGCGTACTCCACCACTTCATCCTCTTTGCTCGCACAGAGCAGCACACCGATTGCCGGGTTCTCGTGATGTTTGCGCTCGTCGCGATCAAGGGCTTCAAGATAAAAGCCAAGCTTGCCCAAATACTCCGGCTCGAAACGTCCCACCTTCAACTCAAAAGCGACAAGACAGTTCAGTCCTCGATGGAAAAACAGTAAATCCAGCGCGAAGTCCCGGTTGCCCACCTGTATCGGATATTGTGAGCCCACAAAACAAAGTCCCGCCCGAGTTCACTGAGGAAATCTTTAAGCCGCAGCACTAATCCGCGGTGCAAATCGGCCTCACCATGCCCACCCGGTAAATCCAGAAACTCCAACATATAGGCGTCTTTGAACACGCTGAGTGCACCGGGATGAATTTGTGACACCACTGGTGTCACTTTTGCCGGGCTGAGAACGCTGCGCTCAAATAAGGCTGTTTTCAATTGCCGTTCCAGCTCCCGTTTAGACCACTTCTCCTGAATCGCCATCCGCAGATAGAACTCACGTTCTTCGGTGAGCTTGCTCTGGCTGACGATGATCAAGTTATGGGTCCAGGGTATTTGGACCACCAGTGTTGAGACTTTTTTATCGTGCCGATAGGCTTCGTAAAACTGCCTCATCCGGAACAGGTTTCGGCTTGTAAAACCACGCAACCCGGGCTGACTCCTGGCCAAATAGGTCGCCAGTTGGGTAACTACGCCTTCACCCCATTCCGCTTTCTCGATCTTGTCGCTGATGTAAGCCCCCACTTGCCAGTACAGCTGGATCATCTGAGTGTTGACGGTCTGCAGCGTGGTTTGTCTGGCCGAATTGATCAGTTGCGCTATCTCAGCGAAACCGCTTTCAAGAGGGCCATCGACAGACGCGACTTGCTTGCTCATTTCAGATGTCCTGCGGGCGAAAAGGGAGGGCAAGATAGGAGGCGAAACGCAGGCTGTCGAACGACCAAAAAACGCTCACATACGGGTGTTTGGTCACATCCCGAAGGTGTGAGACTCTCAGAAACTGCCATGGATAAAGGCTTATAGCTTGGTCACCAACCGCGACCTACAGCAAATCAGGACACACCCTACAGCGTCCTCAAACGATGCTGATAAATAAACCATCCCGTTCTAGCCTAGAGCGAGGACAGTTCACCAGCGCTAGCGCGACTTAACCTTCCTCGCATGTATCAACCCACACCTATCAAGGTAAGCTACCAAATCGCAACGCTGACCATCACCAAACCAAACCAGAACCACCCGCGACGCTCGTTCGAACCGATCAATAAAAGGAGACTGCATGCTGCAAGTCTGGGGAAGACGCTCATCGTTCAATGTTCAGAAAGTCATGTGGCTCATCGGTGAACTGGATCTGCCTCATCAGCATATTCCGGCAGGTGGCGCATTTGGCCTCAAAGACACTCCCGAATTCTTGGCCATGAACCCTCACGGCCGAGTGCCGGTTATCAGGGACAGCGATGGGACAGTGGTCTGGGAATCCCACAGCATTCTCAGGTATCTGGCAGCACGATACGGCGGGCCCGAATTCTGGAGCGATGACCCGGCGCGTCGCTCGCAGATCGACCGGTGGATGGATTGGTCTCAGACCACGCTGCAACCCGAGTTCCTGACCGGCGTGTTCTGGGGATTTTACAGAACCCCCGAAGCCCAGCGGGACGTTAAAGCTATCGAAAAAAATGTGGCGCTGTGTGCGCAATATTTTCAGCTACTCAATCAAGTTCTGAGTGAGCAGGACTTCCTCGCCGGGCAACACCTCACGTTGGCAGACATACCCGCGGGCACCCACCTCTACCGCTATTTCAATCTGGACATCCCCCGTCCTGATATTCCCCACGTCGAGGCCTGGTATCGCCGGCTGCAAATGAGTCCGGCCTATCGGCAACACGTCATGATTCCTTTTGACGATCTATTTGGCCGGCTGGATTATTAACCGAGGCTGTTGCAGCGAGCAGACTTGTTCGATACGTACAGCCCAGTCAGCGCACAAGCCTCACAGCGCGAGTAACTGCTCAGGGTTGAGTGGTATTTCTCCGTTGACCCATCTAGCGTGTCCTTAGCGCCCAACATGAAAAAGGAGGACATGCTGATGTCCGATGGCAACAACATCACCATTGGTTCAATCTACCAAGGCGACGGTAACGGTAACCACATCCACGTCTCCCAAAATCAGACTGTCGAGCGTGGCCCCGTCCGCTTTTTGGTCGATCCCGAGAGCGTGCAGAAGCTAAGCCGCGCCAGCGTCAAAAAAGGTGCCTGGTATTTTGCAGGCTCTGTACCGGCGTTCTTGCTCTCTGTCATGTCCATACTTGCCGATGCAATGGGGATATTTTCCTACTTCAACCTTGGCTGGAAAATCCTCGCCTGGACCATCGCCATCGTCGGCATGTTCGGCCTCATGTTTTACATAACCAAACTCAAGATTGCCCTGCAGAGAATTCCTGAAGGCGAGGCGCGTTTCATTGACGGTCAGTGGGTCGAGCACGACGAAGCCGGTGATTACCTGCTGTACAGCAAAACCGCGCCCTGTAACTACGAAGGCTGCAAAGGCACTGTCCACATCGAAGCGCCGCCTCCTCGCGAGCAACATAACCACGACTACATCGGCGTGTGTGACATCGGCGGCAAACAACACACCTACCGCGTGGACTTCAACGGCATCGGCGAGCGCCAGTACTTCAACTGGGACCCGATCGACCCGCCAAAGCAGCAATAGAACCACCCATACACCGGCGCAGATTTGTCTCAGCTCTACCGAGACAAATCTCTCAAATCAAAACACCCGAAAATAAAAAATGCTTAGTGGCACAGTGATGGCATGGTGAAAGGCTGACAGGACATATCGTCCCATCAGCTAAGGATTGGCCATGAGAAAGACAGGAATCACGTTCGTCGCGATGCTGGCATTGCTTTGCGCATTCTCGGTCTCCGCCAAGGACAGCAAAATCCCCGATTCAGCCATCGTCCAGCTGTTAATCGACGACTCCATCGCTTCCTATTCCGGCAACTGCCCATGCCCTTACAACGCCATGCGTAACGGCGGAAGCTGCGGCAAACGTAGCGCCTACAGCAAGCCGGGCGGATACGCGCCTCTGTGCTACAAAGAAGACGTCACCAAAGCAATGATTCAGGAATACCGCGAGCGCACGAAAGGCTAGCAACCACGCAATCCTGTAGGAGCGCGCTTGCCCGCGATAAACGATAACGCGGTCTGCCTGCCCAACCGAAGTGCCTGCATCGCGGTCTGCAGGCCAACACAGAATCTCCCGCAGCAACATTGGACCTGTAGGAGCGCGCTTGCCCGCGATAAACGATAACGCGGTCTGCCTGCTCAACCGAAGTGCCTGCATCGCGGTCTGCAAGCCAACACACAATCTCCCGAAGCAACATTGGATCTGTAGGAGCGCACGAGCACCGCGAGGCCGCGATGGCGGTGTATCAGACAGGACGCAATCGCTGCCTCGCGATGCTCGTGAGCTCCTACAGAAAATCATTTCAGGTCAGGGATTGCATTTTGTTTGATAGGAGCCACCCCGGCCGTCCCACTTGTCGTCTGTTTGCCCCGAGACAGCGCGGTGTCAAAGACATCAGCACGGCGTCCATCACGGTAAGCGAGTTGTGCCTATGGACCTGCACGGCTGGGAAAAATTTACAGCTTTGCCAAGACATGCCGACATAGTCGCCAAGGTGCCATGGATGCGGCCCGTCACGCTTACCGAGCCCTACAACATGTCCAATATCCCTTTTTTGCGCCGCGACCGTCATGCCCTCCAGCAGCTTCTGGCTGCGATCAAAAGCGGTCAGGCTCCTGATGTCAAAGGTTGCCAAGAGGCACCCGCAGTCCTTGAGGCTTGGGGTGTTCTCGAATCATCGAATAGCGAGTCCCGGTCGCGCATAAACCAGCTTGAAAACGACCTTGAAGATGCCCGTGAATTACTTCGCGAGTCAGCCGCTTCTGCCTCAGCCCATGACATCAGGTTCGACCTGGTAAATCGGGCCTCCAGTGAGGGGCTTTGGGATATGGAGGTTGTCGCTGGCGACCCCGTTAATCCCAAAAACCGCTTCTGGTGGTCGCAGCAATTCCGGAACCTGCTGGGCTTCAATGACGAACGCGATTTCCCGAATGTCCTGGCCAGTTGGGCAGATCGTCTGCATCCACAGGATAAGCAAGCGACACTGGATGCCTTTGCGCGTCATCTCAACGACAAGTCGGGGAACACGCCCTACAGGGTTAAAAACCGACTCGCCATGAAAGACGGTTCCTATCGCTGGTTCCACGCTCAAGGCGAAACCCTTCGTGACGACCGAGGCATGCCGATCCGCGTTGCTGGCTCGTTACGTGATATTCACGACCAGTTGCAGCGCGATGCAGAACACGACGTCATCATCACCCGGTTTGAACTGGCCAGAGAAATGCTCTCCGATGGCTTGTGGGACATGGAAGTGATTGCCGGCGACCCCGTCAATGCGAAGAACCCTTTCTGGTGGTCCCCTCAGTTCCGACGGCTGCTGGGTTTTGAAACGGTTGAAGAGTTTCCTGATGTTCTGGACAGCTGGGCATCCAGGCTGCACCCGGAAGACAAGGAGCGTAGCCTCAACGCGTTCGGCGCTCACCTGAATGACAAGTCGGGCAAGACCCCATTCGACATCGAATACCGATTGAAGATGAAGAGTGGCGAATACCGTTGGTTCAGGGCTAGAGGCCAGACCCGTCGCGACCCGCACGGCGCTCCGCTTCGCGTGGTGGGTGCGCTTGTGGACATCCACCTGCAACACGAGCAGAAGGCCCTGCGAGACGCGGAAGTCAGGCATCAGCAAACGCTGGAAACCAGCCTGGCCCAGTTGTCGCAAATCGTGGGTACGATCCAAAGCATCGCGAGCCAGACCAACCTCCTGGCCCTCAACGCGGCTATTGAAGCTGCCCGAGCCGGAGAGGCCGGGCGCGGTTTCGCCGTTGTGGCCGACGAAGTTCGCAAGCTCGCAACCCGTACCACCGAAGCAACCGAACAAGCTGCTGGCATGATCGCTCGCTAAGCAGCAACGCTTCGCGCTACGGCAGGAGAAGGCTGGCCAGCTTTCTTGTGTTCCAACCTTGGATGCCCGTTGTCAGATCTGCAACGGGCATCGCAACACGTCAACCCCGCCAAACCGTCCGCCACCAACCCAACCACCCCTTACCCCGCACCGAATCCACCGGCAACTGCCCATGCGGCAACAACCTCGGCATATCCCGCAACCTGATCCACGGCTCACTGCGCCAATTCAACAGACACACCGACAACTCCGGCCATTGCAGCAGCGTTAAAACTCTCGGCGATAAAAGTCTACCTGTTGCGCTTTTGAAATCGCATGCTTAGCATTTGATACATCAAGCTTCTCTACAGTATTGGCCATATGAAATTTTACCGTTCGCTCGCTAATACCTGTGATCAGCGCGATTTCAGAATACGTTTTTCCAAGGCTCGCCCAACTCAATATCTCATGCTCTCGCTGGGTCAGCGGGTTGCCGACGCTCTGAGAAAAAAAGAGATCGATGAACTTAGGGCAAATCATTAACAGCTGATGTGCTCGAATCAGGAGCATTTGAAGATCCGCCTTACGTCGCTCAATGTGAATCAAGTCGGAATCAACAATGTCAGTAACACACAGCAACGAGAAAAAGCCTTGATGATCATGAAGCGTAAATCCATAACCATCGGTATAGAAAGTTTCGCCTACTCGGGGTTAAGATTTATTTTCAAGGTTGCTCTTGTCTTTCTTTCTACATTCAGCGCCAAGAAAAAGGCGCGATGGAGTTTAGTGAACGCTCCCGATTACAACATCGATCGATTACTTAATCGGACATTGATTAACCCATGGGGACACCGGTCATTCCCAGAAGACTTTGCTAAATATCGTTTTGGATACGATAATCCATCTTCAAAAGCCATGGACGGCTAGGGTGTCACAGGGAGAAGGTAAATGCCAGAGGGTTTAGTGTTTAAATCAACAGGTGCTCGATTCGAGTTCAGTCATGAAGAATGGTCACATCTTCACCCGCACCACACAGATAAGGCAGGGATCTTTCAGTCGCTTTATAACTTGTTAAAGCTTCACTACGCTGCAACGCTTTCTATGCAAAAAGTTCAGTCCATATTCCTCAATCAACCCTTCACCAGTCGACCCTACATAGTCGGGGTGACAGGCAGTGTTTCGGTGGGTAAAAGTGAATTTTCTAAATTTTTACTTGCGAGTCTTAAAAAGTGGGGTATGTATTCGAGCGTTCAGCTGATTACGACAGACTCATTTCTCTTTCCTCTGGAAATATTGCGAAAGCGGGGGCTTATAGATCGTAAAGGTTTTCCAGAATCATATGATCGCGCCATGATTTTTGATTTCTTAAATTCGACTAAGTGTGGTTGTGACTATAAAGTCCCGATTTACTCCCATGAAGTTTACGATGTGATAGCTGGCCATTATCAAAATATTCATTCGCCAGATATCATTATCTTGGAAGGCGTGAATGTGTGTCAGATTGATAAAATGTCACCTGAAAATATATTGGACTTCGTGGATTTTTCCATCTATCTGGATGCGCCTGAAGAGCTGATAAAAAGCTGGTACGTGGAAAGATTCATCCGCTTGAAAACTGAAGCGGCACAAGGGAAAAAATCATATTTTAGTCAATTTAAAAACCTCTCTACTTTCCAGGTAGAGGCAATTGCACGGAAGCGATGGGACCTAATAAACAGCATAAATTTACGAGAAAATATCCTCCCCTCACGTGACAATGCTGACCTGATCATCGAAAAGTCAGCTGGCCACATGATTGATCGCTTGAGACTTAGGGCTTTTTAGGGTGGCTGTTGTCGTCGAGTGCGAATCTCCCTCAACGCAGGTTTGAGCATTCGAGTGGGACCGCTTGCTCTCCGATGCGCCATGCATTGTGGTCGCATGATCACTCTGACCGAGTTCGAATACGCAACGCCGTACATTCCTGAGGCAAACCCAAAAGCAGCTTCACAATACGGGTGGCTCATCTTGAGCCACCCGTAAGACCTCACCTGAACCCAACCCCACGCCAAACCGCCCGCCACCACGACAACCGCCCCTTACCCCGCACCGAATCCTCCGGCAACTGCCCGTACGGCAACAACCTCGGCATATCCCGCAACCTGATCCACGGCTCACTGCGCCAATTCAACAAACACACCGACAACTCCGGCCATTGCAGCAGGCTCAAACTCGGCGCGTTGTCATTGAGCGGCACACCATCCCGCACGCAAGGCACCACCTCATTAGTGATCCAGCGCCGCAACGCGCGCTTCTCCGCATGACAGTGATACACCAGCATCTCGTAGATACCCGACTCACTCACCATCAACTCCTCCTCAGCCCCGAAATGAGCGCCGAGCAATACCATACGACGCTGATCCTCATCGAGCTTGCGCGTCGTGCGCTCATTCAGCGGCCAACTCATCAACCGACTGAAATCCCGGGCGCAGAACCAGACCTGGGATTCAAGCAGGACCGTGCGCAGTGGGCGGTGGTGGCGGTGGAAGGTGGTGGGGATGAGAGGTTCGGGGCTGGGTTGCCTGGGTGGCTGGGATGAATCGAGATTTGGCATTTGTGTGTTCTCTGCTGTGCACTTTTTGTAAGAAAGGTGTCGGGAGTTAAGAAACCTCACAGCAGAGAAGGCCGGACGTATTCCCCTTACGGGTCTTGTATTGGTCCACTCCCGACATAGCAGAGATTTTAGGACGCGCAGCCGTGAGCCGCAGGTACAAATAATCCGCATTTTATCGGGAGCGGTCAGGCCGCTGCTGTAAGTCTCTTTGTGCGTTTCTTAGGCGCGGTGCAAGGGTAGGGGGCGTCGAGAGGGTGGGCAAGGAGCAAAGCTGTAGGGCATTTCCGAAAATTTTCAGCGCTGATCGCGGTAGCGCTTTACCCATACTGGCCATCTGGCTATGGTGTCGGAATCTTCCTACAAGGATGTTCCCGGATGGCTTCGCTCAATCAAATTTTCTTCGGCCCACCTGGCACGGGGAAGACCTACGCAACCATTGAAGCGACGCTGGAGATTCTTGATCCCACGTTTCTGAAAGCCAATTCCGATGATCGAAAAGTGTTAAAGGCTCGGTTCGACGCTTTAGTCGCGTCTGATCACGTCAAATTCGTGACCTTCCATCAGAGCTTTAGCTACGAGGATTTCGTTGAGGGCCTGCGTGCAGATACCAACGAAGATGGCGAACTCGTATATGAAGTTGTAGACGGCGTATTTAAAAGTTTGTGTAGCACGCCCGCGATGGTGAAGGTTATTCATCAAGAGTCAGTTTCCACCGATATATCTAAGTCTCGAATTTGGAAAATGTCGTTAGGAAACACCCATGGGAGTGATGCATACGTTTACGACGATTGCCTCAAAGGCAATTTTGCATTGCTGGGATACGGAGATCGAATCGATTTCACTGGGTGTAAAAGCCGGGAGGACGTGTTCAAGCGTTTTGAGGCAGCAGGGCAACCCCTGCCTATTGGCGCTTACGCCGTCAAAGCTGTGACTGACTTTGTAGTTCGAATGAAGAAAGGGGACCTACTGGTCGTCACTGATGGGAACACGAAATTTCGAGCTATTGGTGAGGTGACTGGTGATTATCGTTGCCTTTCGAGCGACGAACGCGACGCAGATTATGCGCAATGCCGAGCGGTGAAGTGGCTGCGTACTTACAGCCCTTCGCTACCTTACCAGCAACTGACCAACGTCAAATTTACTCAGCGTACCCTTTACGAGTTGGCCGAAACGGCGACTGATAAAGCGAAGCTTAGCCAATTGCTTAATGCAGATTTTGGTTCGGGGAATTCCGCAGTTTCCACCCTGTTTCGAAAGGGCGAAAGCATAGGCGGTTATGTGGTTACCTACTGCTCTGACGAGTTGCTAGAGCTTAAAAAGCCAAACGGTAACGAGCTTCCTATTGGCATAAGCATGCTTAGAAAGCTGGCTGACTATGTGCGAAATGGAGATTTAACCCTTGATGACATTGCGGATCGGCAAGTCTTCAAGAAGCTAGCCAACACTAGCCTTGAGCCCAACCTAGTTAACGGTTACGCCAATTTCATGCCGGGGCTCGTCGACCGTGTACTGCAGGGCCCACCAGTGAAGGCGTCCGATTCACTTTCAGACACCTCACGCGTGCTCATCATCGACGAAATCAATCGGGGCAACATCTCTCGTATTTTCGGCGAACTGATCACCCTGATCGAGCAGTCAAAGCGTGCTGGTGCACCAGAGGCTCTCGAAGTCACGCTGCCCTATTCAAAGGAGCGTTTCAGTGTGCCTTCTAATGTCTACCTTATTGGCACTATGAACACTGCCGACCGTTCGCTGGCTGCATTGGACATCGCTCTTCGCCGACGCTTCACCTTTACTGAAATCTCTCCTGATCCATCTTTACTTGATGAGGTGGAGGTCCAAGGAGTCGCGATTGATGAGCTGCTTGATGTTATGAATCAACGCATCGCTGCGCTGCTTGACCGTAATCATTGCCTCGGTCATGCCTATTTTATGCCTCTCAAAGACGATCCGAAGCTAGAACGCTTAGAGGACATATTTCGCCAGCAGATTCTGCCTTTACTTCAAGAGTATTTCTTTGACGATTGGCAGCGCATTCAGTGGGTGCTGAATGACCAGCGGAAAGCCGTTGAGGATCGTTTTTTGATTCAGCCGAGTCAGGACCTAAATGCTTTATTCGGGGATTCAGTCAGTCTCAGCCAGCACAATGAAGGCTGGGAACTAAACCCCGCAGCGTTCAAAAACATTGATGCCTACCTCGGAATCATTGACCACACGGTCAAAGCCGCCACCATTGTCACGCGCTATGAAGCAAAAGAGGTTCGTTATGAGGGCCTCGTTCTGCGTCAGACAGGTTCTGGCACGATTGAAGTTCTGCGGAATGGCATCATCGAAAAGCCGACGAAGCCGGTGCTACGGGACCTAGCGAAAGCGCTCAGTTTATCGACGCTTAGCAGTAATGGAACGGAGATGAATACTCGGCGTCTCGGACGTAGAGTCATTAAATCCCTGAGCGAGCAGCAAGGGTGAAAACCACCCTGACGGTTCGAGAGTATGCACGGTTAACAACCAGTCATATTCCCAACCCAACCCTCGATCTGGCCCAAGTTTCAACTTCGGCCTTCGACTGGCTGTGCGAGCAAAGTTCGACGTTTAGCAAAGCCGGGGCAGCATTGGTCCAGATCGAAGGACGCCAGTTGCTCAAACTCGACAACTACGTTGGCGCGCTGGAGACACCCTGCGGCACGCGCATCGAAATCCTGCCTAAGCATTTCGAGGAAGGTGACTGCATCAAGCAAAGCCGCGCATTGCTAAGGCGAATGATCCAGAAGTCTCTGAATCTACCAACCCGGGAGGTTGGCACAACGGCGCTGCAAAGCTTCGATGCACCGCTGACTGAGTGGGTCATGAGCAGCTTTCTCCATGCGCTTGACCACCTGATTAAGCGCGGCCTGCGTTTCGACTACCAACGCGTTGAAGAAGAGCAGCGCTACCTACGTGGCCAACTCAACACCGTCCGGCAAATGCGCCAGCCACCAGGGCGGCAACATCATTTCCAGATCCGCCACGACATATTCCTCCCCGACCGGCCAGAGAATCGCGTACTTAAAACGGCGCTGGATATCGTCTGCAAAACCACCCAAGACCCAAACAATTGGCGCCTATCCCATGAGTTGCGCTCGATTCTGTTGGAGATCCCAACCAGCCGCGATACGACGCAAGACTTCAAACAATGGCGTAACGACCGGTTGATGGCCCATTACCAACCAGTCAAGCCATGGTGCGAACTGATCATCCAGCGACAGACGCCTCTGGCGATTGCGGGTGAGTGGCAGGGCATGAGCTTGCTATTCCCAATGGAGAAGTTGTTTGAGCGCTATGTGGCCGCATGCTTAAGGGACTCACTACCGAAAGATGCCACCCTGCACGTTGAGCGCAAATCCGAATACCTCTGCGAGCACAAGGGCAAGAGAGTCTTTCAGCTACGGCCTGATTTGATGATCACGCAAGGTGATAAAAGCTGGGTTTTGGATACGAAATGGAAACGCTTGGACACTGGGCCGGACAGCAAGAACTATGGGCTGAGCCAATCTGATTTCTATCAGTTGTTTGCCTACGGCCACAAATATCTCGAAGGGCAGGGGGATTTGGTGCTGATCTATCCGAGGCGGGCCGCGTTTCAGGAGGCGTTGCCGGTTTTCGAGTATTCGGCGGGGTTGAGGTTGTGGGTGGTGCCGTTTGATTTGGAGGATGGGCGTTTAACTAAGAGCAAACTTAATACCCACGTGGAACATACTAGTGAGTGAACTGGGAAAGTGAATGCGTTAGACGCCACTCTTAGATCCTCTGAAAGTTTGCAGGATAACCAGTTTCAACTTTTCGTTTCAAATCTATAAATGGAATTGCCAGCACATGATCAGAAATATTCAGGCTACGCGTAAGGCGTTGACCTTGCGTAATGACGCGATCAATTTATTCAGTATTGACTCAATTTCATTGTTGATAGGCGAAAATGGCAGCGGCAAGACGAGCATGCTGCAAGAAATCGCACATGCCTTCGTTCCACATCGGCGCTCCCACTCATTGGAGGAGCCCTGCAAGATCATTCTTGAGAGCGAACGTCCTGCTACTATCGAGCAGCTATCAATGTGGGGAGTCGTATACTACACACCAGCGCAAAACAGGCCTAATCTCCGTAGTGCTAAAAACTTTATCAATGCCTCGAATAGGCCTGTGAAAAACCTTAGCAATTTGGATCGATATTCAGGGATTTTAGAGGGTTTTGGTCTCAATATTGAGCTAACTGCCACCTTAAAAGCCGAGCACAGAAAAATAGCCAGGCTGTTAGCTGAAGCTTTGGTGAAAAATCGGCAGTTTCGCACCAGTTCAATCATCGAGAGTTTCGATTTCGAAGCTCTCGATGAGCGCAAGCAGAAACTAGATAAACTCTCAGAGTTTGAAAGCAGTCAGTCGGAGTTTGATCTGGCAGAGGCCCGATATTCTGAGGCTTTCCAAAATCTCTCAAACCTGCTGCAATTTAAATTACGCGACAGCGCTTCAAATAGAAGGGTTTTTGCCTGTATGGCAGTCGTGACTCATTTTACGGAGAGGCGGCGTGTCAATATCAGTCTAATCATCGGAATGATGACTAGGTTTCTAGAGTTGGATTTTTTGCCTTTATTGCGTGAGGATCCCCGAGAAAGTGAAATGCGCGAAATTGCAGAGTTTACTGACGTCTACATGGGTGATATGCATTTCCAAGCTTTGCAGAGTAGCAAAAATGTTGAGATTTACAGTCGAATATTGACCAGCTCTAATGAACGAGCCGACTTAGAGATGCTGCCTGTATTTAAAATATGCAGACTGGGGTACCCTCATATTAGCTCTGGGCAATGGGCAATAATGCAACAGGTCATCGCCCTTTACGAGTCACTAAAAGTTTTGCGGCAACGTGGATTGTTAAGTTTGCTTGTGCTAGTCGATGAGGGGGATGCTTTTTTACATCTTGAGTGGCAACGCCTATATCTATACCAACTTGATGCGTTCTTAAATCAATGCAAAATCGAACTAGGTGTCGAGTGTCTGCAATTGGTCTTAGCTTCCCATTCGCCGTTGCTGGCCACTGATGTTCCTCGCGATTTTGTGACGAGGTTCGACAGCGAGTCGACACATCCCACATTTGGCGCGCCAATGCAGTTAATACTTAACCGTTCGTTTGGTTCTCGCTCAATGGGGGAGTTTGCGATGCAAGAAATTAACAAAACGCTCCATAATGCTGCTCAGGGTTATCAAACAGAGCGTGATCGCTATGTATATAGCATCATTGAGGATCCTATTATTACGCGTGAGATCGATTACCTCCTGGGCCAGAGGGACGAAAATGTTGATTAATATCTCGGATGTATGGGTGTCAGCGCGAGTCTCCCATAATAATTATCTCAGGAAAATAATTGATGACGGTATGGCATCTTTAGGGAGCTCTCAGGTCGATAAGCGTGCTTCGCTTTTTTTGGAGTTTCTCAGGCGGCATCTCACATTCAAGAATAGTTGTGGGCTGCAGTTCGCTATCGCGTATCACAAAAAACTAAAGCGCAGGATATCCCGGTACGAGCTTGCTCAAGTCGATGCGCTACTGACGAGGGTATTCAACTATACGCGCTTCACGAGGAGGAGCCTACGTGGTTGGTCGGCGTACAAGCTCTGCCGCAGCAGTAGCTACAGGGTATGCCCTTACTGTCACTACACGCTCATGCTGGTCACACAAGAAAAGAAGAAAGGCATCAGGCAGAATTTAGATCATTGGTATCCCCAGCATCTCTATCCATACCTCGCGCTGGCGCTGGATAATTTGATCCCTTGTTGCTCAGTGTGTAACACCCACTTGAAGGGTGCAGAGGACATGAATGAGAAGCCCTTTCTGCACCCCTTTCTTGATCTTGAGTCTCTACATTTTCGCTGCGAGAAGCCTGGCAGTACCATCGTTGACATCATCACAGATTTCGAGAATGTCAAAGATGAGCTGACTTTCCGAATTGAATTTGACCCTGCATGCGTTAAATCAACTAATACCTTGGAGCTATTCCAGTTGCACGAGCGATACCAGTTGCTTGCGCCTGATGCTGTGAAATTCGTAGGGAGGAAGACCTATAGTGATGGTCTTGAGGGGTGGTTTCAGGACCACGCTGCCGGACCTTTGTGTCAAAATCAGGCGCTTCCGCCTGACGAACCAAAGGGTAGTGAAATTCGGCGACTTGGTTTTGATCGTGCAGGTTACAAGAATGAAATGTTAGGAAAAATGTATGCAGACCTCTATGACCAGTTCGACAGAACGTCGGTACTGAGCAAGCCCCTCGTTTAGATTCGAGTTATGGTAGGTCCAAAAGTCGATAGTCTGTATTTTTGATTAGGCATATAGACCTTAAACCAGCGCAGCACCAAAACGCTTTCGATAAAAAGGGCCACCTTCTCGGGCAGCCCTCATTACCGCTTCATACTCAAGTACGTAAAAAATCGCGCTCATCGAGTCAGTTTCCCGGTCATAGTATTAATGGCATATCTTCCATTTCTAGCTATCTCTAAACTTTACGCTGCATTTGACGCGTGCCGAGGTGCAGTCGATGTCCCATTGCGCCATATATTTTTTGGAGAATAGCCCTTGCCGATATCATTTCGCTATTGTAGGCGCTGGACCATTTAGACAATAGCTCTGCGAGTTTTTCGTAAGCGCTCCATAAACCCCACATTCAAAGCGCATAACTGATCCCGGATGCTGTGCTCCCGATTCCCTCAGGAGCC